>JAYUMO010000381.1:0-6405 GCA_043762555.1 Gemmatimonadaceae bacterium
CAGTCGTCGATCGCCGTCAGCGCCGACGGCGCACGCTGGTTCCTCGGCAACGCGAGCCCCGACGTGCGTGCGCAGATCGCGCGGCTGCCGATGAAACTCAGCACGGCGATGCGTCGCTCGCCGGTGGAAGGGATCGTCCTCACCGACGCCGAGCTCGATCATACGCTCGGCATCCCGCTCCTTCGCGAAGGGCGTGCGCATCACCTTTGGGCTACGCGCGCCGTGCTCGACATCCTCGCCGAGGGGTCGCATCTCCTTCCGGTGACGCAGGCCTTCGCGACAGTGCGGGCGACAGAGCTCGCGCCGGCGCGCCCCACAGAGTTGGTGTACGGCGATGGATCGCCGAGCGGGCTGACGGTGGAAGCGATCGCGGTGGCGGGCGATCCGCCGCGATTCGCCCCTGGCGCGCCGCCGGGGCACACGAGCGCCATCATCGTTCGCGATCCCACCACCGGAGGCGCGTGCGCGTACGCGCCCGCCTGCGGCGCGCTCGACGACAGCCTGCGCACCCGGCTCGCCGCCGCGGATCTCGTCGTCTTCGACGGCACCTGTTGGAGCGACGACGAGATGCGTTCGCTCGGTGTGAGCGATCGCACCGCGACCGCGATGGGGCACATCCCGATCTCCGGCCCGATGGGGAGCCTCGAGCCGTTGCGGTCGATCGCGGCGAACGGGCGCACGCGCGTGGTGTACTGCCACATCAACAACACGAACCCCGTGCTCGTGGAGGGCTCGGTGGAGCGGCGCGCGGTGGAGGCGGCGGGGATCGCGGTGGGCGCGGACGGCATGGCCTTCACCGTGTAGCCGCGCCGCGGCACGCCCACTATATCTATCCGTCTCGCCCTATGGACTCCTTGCTCGCCGCACCCACGCTCTCCGCGCCTCCTCCGGTGCCGATCCCGCGGCTCGAGCGCCCGCTCGCGCCCGAGGCGCTGGCCGATGCGCTGCGCGCGTTCCACCGGTCGTACTACGTGGAACATCCCTTCCACGTGATGATGCACGCGGGACAGCTCACGCCGCGACAATTGCAGGGGTGGGTGGCGAACCGGCTCTGCTACCAGCGTGCCATCCCGCGGAAGGATGGCGCGATCATCTCGAACTGTCCCGACCCAACGGTACGGCGGCGCTGGATCCAGCGGATCATCGATCACGACGGCGCGCGCGAGGGAGAGGGCGGCATCGAGATGTGGATTCGGCTGGGCGAAGCGCTTAGGCTCCCGCGCGCGGAAATGGAGAGCGAGGTGCACGTGCTCCCTGGCGTGCGCCTCGCGACCGAGGCGTACGTCGAGTTCTGCCGCACCCACCCGTGGATCGAAGCCGTGGCGGCCTCGCTCACCGAGCTCTTCGCGCCCGACATCATGCGCCGGCGCCTCGAGTCGCTGCCCAAGCACTATCCGTGGATCGGCGACGAGGGCTACGCGTACTTCCGGAGCCGCCTCGCGCAGGCGCCACGCGACAGCGCGCACGGGCTCGAGCTCGTCACCACCCAGTGCCTCACGGTGGAGCAGCAACAGCGCGCCTTCGAGGCGCTCCGCTTCAAGATCGAGATGCTCTGGGTGATGATCGACACCATTCACAACGCGTACCGCGAGGCGTGATGCTCCCGTCCGGCGCGCGCCCCCGCCTCCCACGCTCCGCCCGCGTGCAGTTCGACGCGGTGCGGCAGCAGTCGGTGCTCCTCTATCCCGAGGGCGCGGTGCTGCTGAACGACAGCGGCGCCGCGATCCTCGAGCTGTGCGACGGCCGGCGGACGGTGGCCGAGATCGCGGCCGAGCTCGGCGCGCGATTCGAGACCGATGTTTCCGCGGATGTCGCCGCCTACCTCTCGCGGCTCGCCGAGCGCGAGCTGATCCGGGATGCCGGTGCCTAGGCCCACCACGCTGCTGGCGGAGCTGACGCACCGCTGTCCGCTGCACTGCCCCTACTGCTCCAATCCGCTGGAGCTGGTGCGCAGCGCCGCCGAGCTAAGCACGGACGAGTGGAAGCGTGTGCTCACCGAGGCGCGGGCGCTCGGCGTGCTGCAGCTGGGGCTGTCGGGGGGCGAGCCGCTCGTGCGGCGCGACCTCGAGGCGATCGTGGCGCACGCGCGCGCGCTCGGCCTGTACTCCACGTTGGTGACGTCGGCGATCGGGCTCACCGAAGCGCGCACGACGGCGCTCAAGAAGGCCGGGATCGATCACATCCAGATCTCCTTCCAGGATTCCGAACCGGGATCTGCGGAGCGCATTGCCGGCACTAGGTCGTGGGACGCGAAGATGCGCGCCGCCGAATGGGTTCGCGCGCTGGACGTCGCCTTCACCGTGAACGTCGTGCTGCATCGCGCGAATCTCGACCACCTCGAGGCGATCATCGCGCTCGCCGCGTCGCTGGGCGCCGACCGATTGGAGCTCGCGAACACGCAGTACTACGGATGGGCGGCGGAGAACGTGAACACGCTGCTGCCCACGCGCGCGCAGCTGACGCGGGCGGAGGGGATCGTGGACGCCGCGGTGGCCGCGCATCGCGGGCGGATGCAGATCGTCTACGTGCTGCCGGATTATTTCGGCGACTATCCGAAGCCCTGCCAGGGCGGCTGGGGACACGTGTACCTCGTGGTCGCGCCGAACGGCGCGGTGATGCCCTGCCACGCCGCTTCGCAGATCACCACGTTGTCATTCCCGAATGCCCGCGAGCGGAGTCTCGAATGGATCTGGAGCACGTCGCCGGCCTTCGAGGCGTATCGCGGCGAATCGTGGATGCCGGAGCCGTGCAAGAGCTGCGAGCGGCGCGCTCTGGACTTCGGTGGCTGCCGATGCCAGGCCTTCGCGCTCACCGGCGACGCCGCGCGCACCGACCCGGTGTGCACGCTGTCTCCGGACCGCGGGCTCATCGATGCGCTCCTGACGCGCGCCGGCGTCGGCGGGGAGGCGGTGCGCGCCGCGCCGCCGGACTACCGCTACCGGGAGATGGTTCCGGCCGCCGCCGCCGCGCGCGCTCGTTAGCTTTCCGGACCACGACCTTTCTCCGGATCCACATGCCGAGACTCTCCCGGTACTTCGCCGCGGCGCTCATCGCGGCCGCTCCGTTCACGACCCGTGCGCAGGCCACCGCGCGCCCCGCACCCAAGAGCACGAAGCCCGCGCGCGCGCCCGCGCCCGCGCCCGCGGAACAACTCCGGCCGCCGAGCCAGCGCGAGGAGCTCGAGCGCATCATCCAGCGGCGTGTGCTCGCGAACGGGCTCGAAGTGATCGTCATCGAGAATCACGGCGTGCCGCTCGCCACGGTGCAGATGGTCGTGCGCAACGGCGCGTTCACACAAACGCCGGACTACGCCGGGCTTGCGCATCTCTACGAGCACATGTTCTTCAAGAGCAACGACGACTACCCGGAGCCGGAGGAGTTCGTGGCGCGGGCCAGCGAGCTCGGCGCGAGCTATAACGCCGCCACTCAAGAAGAGGTCGTGTACTACTATCTCACCGTACCCGCGGACTCACTGGAAGGCGCGATGCACTTCCTCGAGAGCGCCTTTCGCGCGCCGCATTTCCGCCAAGATGAATTGGAGAGCGAGCGGCAGGTGGTGATCGGCGAATACGATCGAAACGAATCGAGCCCTTTCTTCGCGCTCCTGCAGGCGATGGAGCGCGCGATGTGGGGCACCGAGGTCTCGCGCAAGAACACGATCGGCGACCGGGACGTGATCCTCTCCACCACGCCGTCGAAGATGCTCGAGATCCAGCACCGCTACTATCTCCCCAACAACGCGGCGCTGATCGTCGCGGGCGACGTGGACCCCGAAGCCGCGTTCGGCCTGGCGCGCACGATCTTCGGACCGCTCCCGCGCGGCGAGGATCCCTTCGTGAAGTACCCGATCCCCGATTTCGCGCCGCTCACCAAGAGCGTCGCCGTCATCGTCGAGGAACCGATCAGCACGGTGGCCGTCCTCGTGCAATGGCAGGGGCCGAGCGTCGGCAAGGATCCGGAGGCGACGTACGCGGCGGACGTGTTCAGCGACGTGCTCAACCAGGACGGCTCGAACTTCCAGAAGCGGCTCGTGGACAGCAGGCTCTGGAACCAGGTGCTCGTGAATTACTACACGCTCAATCACGTGGGCCCGATCACGATCAGCGGCCAGACGTCGCCCGACAAGTTGAAGGCGGCCATCGCGGCGCTCTACGACGAGATCTCCAAGTTCGACCAGCCGGGCTACTTCTCCGAGGAGGAGCTCGAGCCGCAGAAGCAGCAGCGCGCGGTGGGCACCGCGATGGGGCTGGAGCGGTCGTCGGGATTCTCCCACGAGCTCGCCTTCTGGTGGAGCGTGGCGAGCCTCGAGTACTACATGGGCTACGTGGACAACATGGCGAAGCGCAGCACCGCCGATCTGCGCGCGTACGCGAAGAAATACATCGTGGGCAAGCCGCACGTGACGGGCGTGCTGATCTCCCCGCCGGCCCGGCGCGCGATCAAGCTCACCGATGCCGACGTCCTCGGCGATGCGCCGGCCAAAAGCAGCGCGCGGAGCCCCCAGTGATGCGCCGCCTCCTTCTCGCCGCCGGCGCCGCCGGCGCGATCGCATTCGCATCGCCGGCGCCGGCGCTCGCGCAGGCACCGGCCCCGCGCCCCGGCGCGCGATTCGACACGTCCACCGTGGCCTTCGACACCGGCGGCGTGCACGTCATCCTGCGGCGCAATCCGGCCAACAACGTGGTCACGGTGAACCTGTATCTGCTCGGCGGCACGCAGATGCTCACCCCCGCCACCGCGGGCATCGAGACCTTCCTGCTCTTCCTCTCCGAACGGGGCACGGCGCACTACTCGCGCGATGCGCTCCGTCGCAAGACCGCCGCGCTCGGCAGCGGCATCGTGATCGAGCCGCGCGACGATTGGACGATGTTCGGCTTCCGCGGCGTACGGGCCACCTTCGACAGCACCTGGGCGATCTGGTCCGACCGCCTCACGGCGGGGACGCTCGACACCACCGAGATCGAATTCATACGCGCTCAGGTGCTCGCCGCGGTGAAGCAGCGCGAGGATAGCCCCGATGGGCTCGTCCACCTCCTCGCCGACAGCGCGCGCTTCGCGGGGCAACCGTACGCGATCATCAGCTCGGGCACGGACCCCTCGGTGTCGAGCTTCACGGCGCCGCAGCTTGCCGAGTGGCGAGCCGCGAAGCTCGTCACGTCGCGGATGCTGCTCGTGGTGGTGGGAAACGTGGAGCGGGAACGCGTAGCGCGTTCGGTGATGCAGACGCTCGGCAAGCTGCCGCGCGGTGACTACACGTGGACGCCGCCCACGGCGGCGCCCGCCACGCCCGGTCCGGCGGTGCTCGTGTCGCGACGGCTGCCGACGAACTATCTGCTCGGCTCCTACATCGGTCCGCCGGCCTCGAGCTCGGATGCGAGCGCCCTGCGCGTCGCGACGTCGGTGCTCACCGGCCGCCTTTTCTCCGAGGTCCGGACGCGGCGGAACCTGACGTACGACGTGGATGCGCCCTTCGATGAGCGCGCGATCATCACCGGCGGCCTGTACGTGACCACCGTCTACCCGGATTCGGTACTCGAGATCATGCGCCGGCAAACAGAGCGTCTCAAGCGGCAGCTGGTGGACCCCGAGCAGTTACGCGTGGCCGAGCAGCAGTTCATCACCGAGTTCTACCTCCACAACGAGACCAACGCCGAGCAGGCGAACCAGCTCGCGCGGGCGCAGGTGTACGGCGGGGACTACCGCCACGCCGACCGCTTCGCGCTGGACATCCACGCGGTGACGCCGACCGCGGTGCAGTACGTCGCGATGCGCTACATGAGGGGCTTCGTCTGGGCGTACGTGGGCGACACGCTGCGCGTGACGCGCGCGAAGCTCGAGGGGTTCTAGCCGTTCGAGCGCGGGCGGAGCCTGCGAGAGCGTGGACCGGACATCGTCCACGCTCCCGCCGTGACACGCCGATCACGGCGCCTTGAGCACCGCCTTCCCGCCCGGCTCCGTCTCGAGCGTCACCGTCGCTCCGCTCTGCATCAGCACCTGCTCCAATCCGGTGACGTCCGTCACGGCGACGCCGTTCACTCGGCGGATCACCGCGCCCTTCGTGAGGCCGGCGTGTGCCGCCGCGCCCGACTTGGTCACGGCGCCCACGCGCACCTTGCCGCTCTCGGTCGCCTGCACGTCGAGCCCCCAGGCGCCGATGCGCATCGGCTCACCCACGCACGGTTCGCCGAAGATCCCCTGGTAGCTCACTCCCTCGGGCAGCTCCACCGGCTGCATGATCCGCAGCGGCCGGCCATCGCTCACGATCCGCGACTCGTCCACCGCGACGAACGCCGTGTACTGGGAGACAAGATGGTAGCGCATCGCCACCTCGGTGATCGCGCGCTCGAAGCCGCCCCGATCTCCGCCATCCGCCGCGAGCTGCTGGCTCGAGAGGTCGGCGATCTT
>JAYUMO010000382.1:0-6630 GCA_043762555.1 Gemmatimonadaceae bacterium
GGAGAGCCGTTGCCACTCGGAGCGATCGGGGTTCATCGTTCTTCATCCGCGTTCATCCGCGGCGCAGCGCCTTTGCTCTCCGCGACCTTCAGGCTCTCCCACCACGCAATGCGCTTGGCGATCTCTTTCTCGAAGCCGAACTTGCCGGGCTCATAAAACACTTGGCCGCGCACCTTCTCGGGGAGGTATTCCTGGGGGAGATAGGCGTTCTCCGAGTCGTGCGCGTATTTGTACCCCTTGAAATAGCCAAGCTCCTTCATGAGCGCCGTCGGGGCGTTCCGGATAGGGAGCGGTACCGGCTCGGCGGGCGTCTCCTGGGCGGCGGCGAGCGCCGCGTCGAGGGCGCGCTTGGTCGCGTTGGATTTCGGCGCGGTCGCGAGGTAGACAGTCATTTCCGCCAGGGGAAGATAACCCTCGGGTGGGCCGAGCATGTGGTAGGCGTCGCGCGCCGCCATCGCGAGCTGGAGGGCGTTGGGATCGGCGAGCCCGATGTCCTCGGCCGCCATCGCGATCGCGCGGCGGAAGAGCGTCATCGGGTCCTCACCGCCGTCGATCATCCGCGCCATCCAGTAGAGCGCGCCCTGCGGATCGCTCCCGCGCAGCGACTTGTGGTACGCCGAGAGGGCATTGAAGTGCTCCTCACCGCTCTTGTCGTAGCGCGCGAAGCGCTTCTGCAGCGCCTCGCGGAGCACGTCGACGGTGATCCGGCCGCGCGCGCCCACGTGCGCCGCGGCGGCCTCGAGCACGGTGAGCGCGCGCCGCGCGTCGCCGTCGGACTCCGCGGCGAGCATCGCGCGCGCGTCGGGGTCGAGCGCGATCGCGAGCGCCCCCAAGCCGCGCTCCGAGTCGGTCAGTGCGCGGTCGAGGAGCGCCGCGAGGTCCTCGGCGCCGATCGGCTCGAGCACGAACACCCGCACGCGCGACAAGAGCGCCCCGATCACTTCGAAGGAAGGATTCTCTGTGGTCGCGCCGATCAGCGTGACCATGCCGCGCTCGACGTGCGGCAGGAAGGCGTCCTGCTGCGCCTTGTTGAGGCGGTGGATCTCGTCCACGAAGAGCACCGTCCCCCGCCCCGTGGTCGCGAGCCGCTCCTCCGCCTCGGCCACGATCTCGCGCACGCGCGGCACCCCCTCCGTGACCGCCGAGAAGGGGACGAAGAGGCGCTCGCCGTGCTGCGCCACCAGCAGCGCGAGCGTCGTCTTCCCGCTCCCCGGCGGCCCCCAGAGGATCATCGAGTCCACGCGCCCCTGCTCGATCGCGATGCGCAACGCCTTGCCCGGCGCGAGCAGCTGGCGCTGCCCCACGAATTCCTCGAGCGTGCGCGGCCGAATGCGCGCGGCAAGCGGTTGCGCCGCGAGCGGCGCCGAGAACAGTTGCGGCTCCTTTCCGGTGCGGGGGCGTGGGCCTCCGCTGCGCGCCTTCATGGCCATCCTCCCACGAGCGCGCGGGCGCCTACGTACATTGCCACGCCGGCGAAGAATCCCGTCTGCAAATGCCACCCGTGCTTCGCCTGGAACTCGGGGATCAAGTTCGACGCGCCCACGTAGAGCGTCACGCCGGCCGACATGGCGAGCCCCCACGTCGCGAGCAGCGGCACATGCGGCGTGGCGACGGCGCCGAGCACCGTCGCCGCGCCGAGGAGCGCCGCCGCGAGGAAGGCGCGCACTCGTCCCGCGCCGGCCGCGAGGAAGAGGCTCGCGATCGCGAGCCCTTCGGGCAGCTTGTGCATCGCGATCGCCACGAACACCAGCGCGCCGAGCGCCGGGCTCGCGCTCGCGGCGCTCGCGATCGCCACGCCGTCCACGATCGTGTGCACCAAGAGCCCCACCAGCGCGGAGACGCTCACCACTTCGGACACGACGTGCGTTTCCTCGCCGAAGTGGAAATGCGGCGCGAGCGTGTGTTGGGTGAGATGCACCGCGAGGAAACCGCCGAGCGCGACGGCCGCCGCGGTGCTTCCGCCGACGGCGTAGGCATGCGGCAGCATGTCCAGCAGCGCCACCGAGATCATGAATCCGGCGGAGAGCGCGATGATCGTCTCGAGCGCGCGCATGCTCCACGCGGCGCGCCAGGTGATCGCGGCCGCCCCAGCGAGATTGGCGGCCGCCGCCGCCAGGGAGTAGGCGAGCGGCGTCATGCGGGGGCGAGTCCCAACGCGCGCGCGACGGCCGCCACCGCATCGCTCAGCTCGGGCGCCGGGGCGAGGTCACGCCGGCCGGCGCGCCAGCTGCGCGTGCGCACCAGGCGCTGTTCCGTCAGCCCCTTCCCCTCGAGCACCTTGGTCCAGCGCTCGCTGTGCGAATAGATGAACATCTCCAACATCGGGTTCAAGGTGACTTGATCGTCCTCGGTGAAAACGGTGAGCTCCACCCCGCCCGGTGCCACGAGCAGCGCGCGGAGCGGGGCGACCGCATCGCGCACCGCCGCCGCCGGGCACGCGTCCCCCTTCCACGCGCGATGCGCGTGGCCATCATCGATCACCACGCTCACCGTCGCCCGGTATTCGTTGAGCAGCGCGACATAGAGATCGAAGATCCGCTCGGCGCCCGACACCACGTGGAAGGCCCAGTAGTCGTCCTGCTCGCGCACGACGGTGAATCCCTCCGGCGCGGTGCGAAAGCGCTGCCAGAAGGATGTGCCCATCGGGCGGTCACGGAAGAAGAGCATCGCCGTTCAGCCGCCGCGCGTCGCGCGGGCCAGGAGCGCGTCGCGCGTATTGCGCGCCGGATCCTCGAGTACCCACTCGAGCAGCGCGTGCAGCGTGCGCCCCATCGCCGGCCCGGGCGCGATCCCCGCGGCGCGGAGATCGTCGCCATCCACGGCGAGATCGCTCACCTCCACGGGGTCGCGGAAGGCCGCGCGCAGAAGGCGCCGGTAGGCCGACGCCACGCGCGCGGCGGGGGGCGCCGGCAAACCCGCCGCGCGCTCCGCCGCGAAGCGCGCCGCGGCCAACCGCATCACGGCGCCCGCGCGCAGCCGGCCGGTAAGGGCCAGCCACCGCCGCAGCGTCAGATCGGGGATCGGGCCGGGCGCGCTCAGCACGGCACGTACCGGCGTCTCGACCGCCCGCCAGCGCTCGAGCACCTCGCGCACCCACGCGACATCGCTGTTGGAGCACCGCAGCGCTTTGAGCGCTCGCTCGGCATCACGCGGTGCGAGCTCCGCGAACAGCGCCGTGATCCGGTCGATCCGCCGCTCGGGATGCGCCACGCCGCGCGGCTGCGCCATCGCGTCGATGGACACCAATGTCACGTCACTCACCTTCCCGAGCGCCGGGATGAGCGCCGCCAACGCGCCGCTCGCGCGCCAGAGCGCGAGCGCCTGTGATGGGCGGCGCACCTGATCCATCGTCTTCTCCAGCTCCTGTTTCACCCGCTCCATGGAGAGCCGGTCGAGATAGGGCGCGCTGTCGACGATCGCCTGCCAGGTAGCCGGCTCGATCGCGAAGCCGAATCGCGCGGCGAAGCGGAGCGCGCGGAGCGCGCGCAGCCAGTCCTCGCGCATCCGGTCGCCGGCCGAACCGACCGCGCGAATGATCCCGCGCGCGATATCCTCGCGTCCGTGGAAGGGATCGTGCACTCGCCCGCTCGAGGTGGAATACGCGATCGCGTTCACCGTGAAGTCGCGACGCGCGAGGTCCTCATCGAGTGAAGCGCCGAATTCCACCTCCGCGTGGCGGCCGTCGGTGCGCAGATCGCGCCGGAAGGTGGTGACCTCGTGCATCACCCCGTGCGGATCGAGCACGCCGATGGTCCCGAACTTGATCCCCACCGGGATCGTGCGCTTGAACAACTTCCGAACCTGCGGCGGCGTCGCGGCAGTGGCGAGGTCCCAGTCGAGGTGCGCGTGACCGAGCAAGGCGTCGCGCACCGCACCACCCACGCACCAGGTCTCGAAGCCCGCGTCCTCGAGGGTGCGCGCGATATCGCGCACGGCGCCCGGCGGCTTGAGCCGCGATTCGTCCAGCGCGACGTCGCTCACGATTCCCGGCTCCGTCGGACGACCGCGATCACCGCGCGCTCAGCCGCACAGGACGCTGCCGCCGTTCACGTTCAGGATCTCGCCGGTGATGTGGCGCGCGAGCTCGGAGCAGAGGAAGACGATCGGCCCCGCGATGTCGCGCGCCGTCGCGACGCGGCCGATCGGGATCGTCGCCGCCACGCGGGCGCGCCCGCCGTCCGCGAAGGACTCGGCACTCATCTCCGTGTCCACCCAGCCCGGCGCGACGCTGTTCACCGTGATCCTGCGCGGCGCGAGCTCGATCGCGATCGACTTCACGAAGCTGATCATCGCTCCCTTCGATGCCGCGTAGTCGGCGTGCATACTCTCGCCGCGCTGCCCGGCGGTGCTGGACACGAGCACCACGCGCCCGCCGTCGCTCATCATGCGGAGCGCCTCGCGGGTGGAGAAGAACATCCCGTCCACGTTCTCGCGCATCGTGCGCGTCCACCGCGCGTCGTCCATGGCGGCCGCCGTCGCTTCCTCCACCGGCCAGATGCCCGCGTTGCCCACGAAGAGTTCGAGCCCGCCGAATTCCTTCGCCGCGCGCGCCGCGAGCGACGCCGCACCCGCGGCCGTGCCGAGGTCCGCCGGGTGGGCGAGGGCGCGCACGCCCAACGCGCGACACTGCGCCGCGACCGCCTCCGCCTCCGGGGCCCGGCTCCGGTAGCCGATCGCGACATCCGCCCCCGCCTCCGCGAGCAGCAGCGCCGTCGCCGCGCCGATCCCGCGCCCGCCGCCGGTGACGAGCGCGCGCTTGCCGCGGAGGTCGATCACAGCGCGCCCTCCACCAGCTCGCAGATCACGTGCTCGATGCAGAGGTGCAGCTCCTGCGCGCGATCGGTGCGCGTGGTCGGGATCACCACCGAGTGATCCGCGAGCGCGCGCAGCTTCCCCCCGTCGCGCGCGCTGAAGGCGAGTACCGGCACGCCCTTCGCCTTCGCCGCCTCCGCCGCGCGCAGCACGTTCGGCGAATTGCCGCTGGTGGAATGAATGATGAGCAGGTCCGCCGGACGGGCCAGCGCCTCCACCTGCCGCGCGAACACGAACTCGAAGCCGAGGTCGTTCCCCGCCGCAGTGAGCAGCGACGTGTCGGTGGTGAGCGCCACCGCCGGATACGCGCGGCGGTCCTTCATGTAGCGCACTACATACTCCGTGGCAATGTGCTGCGCATCGGCGGCGCTCCCGCCGTTGCCGCAGAAGTAGAGCGTGCCGCCGCGCTGCACGGCGGCGCGCACCATCTGGAGCGCGCGCTCGAGCTCAGGCTCCATCGTGTCGGCGGTGTGCAACGCGGTGTCGGCCAATTCGCGCAATGCCTGCGTCAGTCGCTCGGTCATGGGCGTCCAGTGATGAGACTGCGGAGCCGGGCGAGCACGCCCGCGTCCGCCTCGGGGATCGGATCCACCGGCAGCGTGCCCTCGTTCCGGAGGAGGCGCGCCGGGTTGGTCTCGGTGAGCAGGCGCGCCGGCTCGGCCGCGCCGAGCTCTTCCAGCCAGCGGCGCGCGACGGCGAGCGAGCGCCCGTCGGCGTGATTGTCGCTCGCGAGACAGTCCACGAGCCCTTGTTGCAGCAGCGCGCGCGCGAGCCGGCACATGGGCGCGCGCCCGAAGAGCAGCCCCGCGTCGACTTGCGTCACCGCGCCGGCGCCGCGCCATTCCTCCACCAGCTGCACTGTCGCGCCCCGGTAGCGCTCCGGATGCGCGAGCACCGGGACGACGCCCGACCTGCGGAGACGGTACAGCTCCCGCGCCGCGTTCGGCGGCACCGCCATCCCGGCGAATTCCACGAGCGCGGCGGTGGAGCCGCCGAGGTGCAGCTCGGTCGCGGTGAGGTCGGCGTTCGGCACGTCGAGCTGGATCTCCCACCCGGTGCGCAGCGTCAGGCCGGCCGGCGCGCGCGCGGCGAGCGTCGCATGCAGTGCCGCGTGGGCCTCCACCGGTGCGTCGGCGGCCGCGCTGGCGTCGAGGTGTGGCGTGCACACCACCACCGTGACGCCCTCGGCGGCGAATCGCTCGAGCACCGGCAGCGCCTCGTCGAGCGACGCCGCGCCGTCGTCGACGCCCGGCAGGAGGTGCGTGTGGAGATCGATCACGCCCGCGCCGCGAGCGCGAGCTCGCGCACCGCGCGTGCCCCGTCCTTCTCGAGCCGCGTGCCGACCACCACGAAGTCCGCGCCGGCCGCGCGCGCCGCGCGCACGCCGTCGGCGCTCCGCACACCGCCGCCCACGAAGAGCGGGCCGCGCGCGGCGTCGCGGGCGGCGCGGATCATCTCGGGCACCACCGGGCGGCTCGCGCCGCTGCCGGCGTCCACGTAGGTAGCGCGCAGCCCGAGTAGCATCCCGGCGCGCACGTGCGCGGCGAGCAATTCGGGTTTGTCCGCCGGGAGCGGCCGCGTCTGGCTCACCGCTTCCACGCTCGTCACGCGGCCGCCATCCACGAGACAGTAGGCGGTCGCGATCACTTCCAGCTCCGGATGGCGCTCCAGGAAGGGCACCGCGCGCACGTGCTCTTCGATCAGATACTGCGCGTTGCGCCCGCTGATGAGCGAAAGGAAGAGGATCGCGTCCACGTCGGACACCAGCTGCGACGCCGTGGCGGGGAATTGAAGGAGCGGCAGCTCGGGCGCGGCTTC
>JAYUMO010000383.1:0-10195 GCA_043762555.1 Gemmatimonadaceae bacterium
CGCGCTCAGGACGAACACCACGAGCCAGAATGTCCCCTGTCCCAGGCGGCCGTAGAGGAAGCTGCCGGTGCCGAAGAGCGCGGCGTAGATCATCGCGCAACCGAGCACCCACCCCAGGAGCGCCTGCGGCAGACTGTCGGGCGACGCCGACACGCCGGACTCGGCGCGGATCGCCCGCCATCCGGGGCCGGCGGGGCGCACCCGCCGGTAGAAGTCCACGAGCGTCTTGTGGTCGGTGGCCGGCGTGACGTACGCGACCGCCACCCAGGCGACGGTCGTCGTGATCACCGTGATGATGAGCGATGTGGTGGACGCCACCGGATATCCGATCTTGCGGGCGACGAAGAAGCCGACCGCGACGAGGAAGGAACTCGCCATCGCGGCGACCTCGCTCCACGCGTTCACCCGCCACCAGAACCACCGCAGCAGGTAGATGAGGCCGGTGCCGGCGCCGATGCCGAGGATGAGGTCGAAGCTCTCCTTCGCCGTGTCGAGGGCGAAGGTGAGCGACGCGGCCGCGATCATGAGCAGTGCCGTGGCGAGGCGCCCCGCCCACACGTAGTGCCGCTCGCTCGCGTCGGCGCGGATGAAGCGGCGGTAGAAATCGTGCACGAGGTACGACGCGCCCCAGTTCAAGTGCGTCTCGATGGTGGAGCGATACGCGGCGAGCAGGCCGGCGATCATCAGCCCGAGGAAGCCCGCCGGGAGGAATTGCAGCATGGCCGGATATGCCATGTCGTTCCCGATGAGCTTCGGATCCACATACGGATAGGCCCGCGCGATGTCGCCCAGCGTCGGGAAGACGAGCGTGGACGCGAGTGCCACCAGGATCCACGGCCAGGGGCGCAGCGCGTAGTGCATCGCGTTGAAGAAGAGCGTGCCGGTGAGCGCGTCCTTCTCGCTCTTCGCGGCGAGCATGCGCTGCGCGATGTAGCTGCCGCCGCCGGGCTCGGCGCCGGGATACCAGACCGACCACCATTGGATGGTGAGCGGGATGATCAGCACGGCGAGCGCGGTGGACCAATCGCCGAAATCGGGCAGGAACGACAGCGTTTCGGGCTTGATCTTCTGGATGAGCCCACTGAGGCCGCCCACCGCTGGTTGCTTCAGCGCGAAGTACGCGACGGCGAAGGTGCCCGTCATCGTGATCAGGAACTGGATCGAGTCGGTGACGAGCACCCCCCAGAGGCCGCTCACCGAGGCGAAGAAGATCGTGATCGTGGCCGCGAAGAGCAGGGTACGCTGCATCGGCCAGCCGAGGACGATGTTGCCGATCTTCGCGGCGGCGAGGTTCACCGTCGCCATGATCACGCAGTTGAAGAAGAGGCCGAGATACACCGCGCGGAAGCCGCGCACGAAGGACGCCGGCTTGCCGGAGTAGCGGATCTCGTAGAACTCGAGATCGGTGAGCACCCCCGAGCGCCGCCACATGCGCGCGTAGAAGAAGACGGTGAGCATCCCGGTGAGGAGGAAGGACCACCAGAGCCAATTGTCGGAGACGCCCTTCTCGCGGACCATGTTCGTCACGAGGTTGGGCGTGTCGGTGCTGAAGGTGGTGGCCACCATCGAGACGCCGATCAGCCACCAGGGGGCGGCGCGGCCGGAGGTGAAGAACTCGGTGGTGCTCTTGCTCGCGCGGCGTACGAGGAAGAGCGCCGGGAGGAAGGAGATGACGATCGACGCGAAGATGATCGTGAGGTCGAGCGTGGTCAGGTGCATCGCGGGCTCCGGAGTGGCGCGCGGTCAGCGCGCGTCGGTCGTGAGCGTGATCACCTCGAACGCCTCGAGGGTGAATTCGTGCTCGGTGCCGGCGCGCATCGCCACCGGCGGCCGGTCGTGGTGGGCACGCCACGGGCTCCGCATCACGTGGGCCGGGCGCGCTCCCTCGGGCAGCTCGAAGGCGCGCGCCGGATCGATCGCGATGCGCTGGGTGCGACCGCTCGGGTTCCGCAGCGTGAGCGCGGCGCCGGCGGGGGACCACGCCGCCCACCCGTACGGCTCCAGCTGCGCCGGATCGCCGCCCACCCAGTGCGTGTCCACGAGCGTGAGCGCCTGTGCGCGCGACCAGCGCGCCGATTCGGCGATCACGTCCCAGTTCGCCGCGCTCAGGAGCGATGGCGTCACGTACATCTCCTGTAGCTGCGTGCCGGTGCCGAAGTACGTGCGCACCTCATCGGGGAAGTCGTCCTGCGGATCGGTCTCGAGGTGCTTCGCGTGCCGCGCGTAGATGAGGCCGTGCAACATGAGCGAGTTGAGCGGGTAGAGCGGCCCGCTCTTCACCACGCCGGCGTACGTGTCCGCATCGCGGTAGGTGATCCAGCGCTGCCGCCACGAGCCGACGCCCGCGAACTCGTGGTCCTCGCCGCCGCGCCAGATCGAATCGGCATAGCGGAGCCAGAAGGGCGACGGATAGGTGCCGGTGGTGAGATTCACGAACAGGTCCGGCTCCTCCTCGCGCAGATCGCCAATGAGCGCGATCGCGGCGTCGAAGTCGCTGTCGAACACGCTCCCCGGGAACGCGCTCGCGGCGTTGCCGGTGCCATCGAACTTGAAATGGTTCACGCCGTAGCGGCGGATCATGTCGAGGCAGCTCTCCCGGAATCGCTGATAGTACTTGGGCCCTGAGAGCGCGAAGCCGCCCTGGTTCGTCTCGAACCCCTGCGCGCGGCCCTTCGCGAGGCGTTCCTCCTTCGGTCGCCCGTAGCCGCCCCACGGCGACATCCAGACCCCCGGCGCCGCGCCGTAGCGCGCCGTCGCGTCGCGCACGCGCGCGAAGCCTTGCGGAAAGCCGGCGTGGAATCCCCAGAGCGAGGCGGCGTCGTCCCATCCGTCGTCGAACAAGAAGGAATCGAGCTTCACGCCGCGCTCCGCGCCGAGCTCGGTGCCGTAGGCCGCGATCACGGCGAGCGCATCGGGCTCGCTGTACTTGGAGAAGTAGCCGATGTCGTACCACGAGTTGTAGTGCAGGAAGGTGCGGTACGGATGCGCGCGCTCGCGCTCCACGTACGCGAGGAAATCGCGGCGGAGCTGCCCCGGGCGCGTCGTGCCGGTGACGGCGCTCACCGTGAGCGGCGCCCCGGGGCGCAGGGGCAGCTCGCGCGAGAGGGCGGCCCGCGCGCGGCCATCGCGCACGACGCTCATGGAGAGCGGATGCTCGAACGCCGCGTACGTCCCGCCGGCCACGATCGGGCTTCCCTTCACCGCGCCCACGACGGCGGCGCCCGGGAGCTCGAGGTCGATCAACACGATCTCGCGCACCGGCAGCGGTCCGCGCAGCGCGCTGAGCGTCACCTCGTACCGCAGATAGCGCGCGCCGTCGCGGAGCACGGCGCGCCAAGTCGCCTCCACCCGCGCGTCCGCGTCGCGCAGCGTGAGCGTCACCTGCCACCCCGCCAAGCGCTCGGCCAGTCGCGAGGAGAGCGGCCGTGGCGCGAGGCGCTCGGCGCGCGGTCCGGCAACGATCAACATCGAGTCGGCCGCAAGAATGCCGCCGTCCGCGAGCACCAAGGTGAACACCGCCAGCGACGGCGAGAGCACTTTCGCGCCCGTATGGTCCGTGATCTGCCGCAGACGGAGCGTGCGATCGGCGACGCTCCACGCGCCCGAGATCGCCGCGTTGCCCAGCGTGAACGCATCGCCATGCGCCGCATACGCTGCCGCGAGCGGGTCGCCGCCGGCACGCCCCGGCACTGCGGTGACCGTGGCCCGCGTAGTACCGAGGCCGAGGCCGAGGCCGAGACCGGCAGTCGTGCCCCTCGCGAGGAACTCGCGACGCGAGAGCTCGGCGCCGCGACGCCACTTCTCGTCTTCCGGATTCGTCAGAGCTCGCCTCCTCGGGGTGGTGCGATCAGCGCGCCCGGAAAGGAAAATGGCGGAGCTTTCGCCCCGCCATTCTCACGCTGCCAAACCGGAGATCGATTACGGCGTGACGTTCACCGGCACCGGCGCCTTCGCATTGAGCGTCTCGCCCGTGTTGACGTTCACCCAGCTCACGGCGATCGTGGTGCTCTTGCTCGCCGTCAGCCCCTTCACCGAAGTCGTGAGCGCGGAGTTGGTCGGCTTCACGTAGGATGCGATCGTGGGATCGGCGACGACGCCGAGCGCGGGCCTCGCGTTCGGCACCAGGAGGTTCGTGGCGTTGTCGTACACCCACACCTTGTACGCGACCGTCTTGCCGACCTTCACGTTGATCGGGTTCGGCGTCACGCTGTCGAGCCGGAGGGAGTACTGCGTGTTCGTCCCCTCGGTCGCGAGCGGTGTGTTCCCTCCGCATGCGGCACCGACCGCGGCGGCAGCGATAGCGGCGAACAGCAACGAATAGTGAACGCGCATCTGGAACCTCCACCTGGATAAGGACTAAGCGTTCGCGCGACGACTTGGTGAGGAGAGGGCTGTGGAAGACAGAGCGTAATGCAAACGGTAGCCGAGCGCAATAGTAGGTGGCGGCAACCGGCTCAACGCGCAGAAGTTGACGTTAAACTATTCTAATGTAACCCGAACGCGCGCTGTTGGCGTCGTTATCGTGGGCGGTACGGGAGGTGCATCGCCCGACGTGCCAAGATGTTGGAGTAGTACTCCACAATGCGCGATTGCACCGAGTGGCGCGTGTCGCCGGAGGCGGCACGGAAGGGCGCATACCGATAGCGGTCGGCGGTCACGCCGAACCACCACCAACTGTCGGCCGTCTTGGCCTGGTGTTCCTCGACCGTGCACGTGTACGTGCGGCCGCTATCCTCGAACTCGAATCCAGCGATCATACGTGCTCCACTCGGCGTGAGCCTCAATCTAACCTCATGCGCGGTCGAGGCGCGAGGTCAAGCGGCCCGCACGTTCCAAGGAGCGTGCGGGCCGATGGCCAGGGGCGGAATCGAACCGCCGACACGCGGATTTTCAGTCCGCTGCTCTACCATCTGAGCTACCTGGCCGCACCGTGCGCTCGTGAATCCTAACCCGCCGTCGTGCTCTGTTCAACTACGCGGTGACGAGGGATATTCGTCACGCGACGCGTCGAGCCGAATGCATTCGTGCATCATGGTCCGTTGAACGGTCATCCGGAGGAACAATGCGGGCTCGGCTCGGCGTGATGCGCGGCATACTCGTGTTCGTTGCCGCCGTCGGCTGCGATGCGCGGGACCGACAGCCGGCCGCAGCCACGGCGCCGATGCCGAGCGTCGTCACCATCATCATCACCGCCACTGACTTCCACTTCGACGCACCCGACAGCGTGCCCGCAGGACTCACCACGCTGCATCTCGTCACGCAGGGGGAGCAGTCGCATCAGGTGGCGATGCTCCGGATCTCGGGCGGGAAGAGCTTCGCGGACTTCCTCGCGCGGATCGCACAGCCCGGTCCGCCCCCCGCGTGGGTGACGGTGGCCGGCGGCGTGGATCCACCTCGTCCCGGCGGCAGCGCAAGTGTCACGATGGAGCTCGAGGCGGGGACCTATGCGCTCCTCTGCTTCATGGCCGGGCCCGACGGCGTGCCGCACGTGCTGAAGGGCATGAGTCGCGAGCTGCGCGTGGTGCCGTCCCGGGCACCGCGAGCCGCCGAGCCGGTGGCGACCGACACGCTCACCGCCGCCGATCTCTCGTTCACCAATTCGGCGCCGCTCACCGCCGGGACGCGAACCTTCCTGTTCATCAACAAGGGGCCACAGCCGCACGAGGTCGTGTTCGCTCGGCTCTCACCCGGCCGGACCGCTGCGCAAATGGTGGCGTGGTTCCTCAGACCCGTGGGTGCGCCCCCCGGCGAGCTCTTGGGCGGGGTGTTCGCCATCCGCCCCGACCAGCGCGCGTGGGTGACGATGGAGTTCACCCCCGGCGAGTACGCGCTGATCTGCTTCTACCCGGACGTGGTCGACGGGAGGCCGCACGCCGCGCACGGCATGGTGCGCCAGGTGACGGTGCACTGACGCGCCGCCGGTGCGGGACGCGCCGCTAGGCGGGCCGCGTGCCGTGCCGCGCGGTGATCACCGACTTGATGCCGCCGCGCACGTTGAAGTCGCCGACGACCTCCATCCACTTGGGCTTCGCGCACGCCGCGAGGTCGTCCAGGATCCGGTTCACCGCGCGCTCGTAGAAGATGCCGTCGTTGCGGAAGCTCCAGAGGTAGAGCTTCACGCTCTTGAGCTCCAGGCAGAGCGCGCCGGGAACGTACGCAACGCGGATGGTGCCGAAGTCAGGGGCGCCGCCCTGCAAGAGCTTGAGCTCCGCCGCATCACTCTCGATCCCGCCCACCGGGCAGAGCGACGTGAACTCGGCGCTCTCGAGATGGATCTCGTAGTCCCGCTTCGGCTGCGGGTTCGGGAAGGTCTCCAGCAACTCCGGCTTCGGCATGCGTCAACGATAGGCCGCCGGCGGGCCGGGCGCCACGGTCACTCGGCGCGCAACATCCGCTCGAGATCGAACGCTTCTCGGCGCACGCGACAATCGAGATAGACGAGTGCGATCGCGATCCCGCGCAGCGGGTAGAGCGCACCGTCCACGGCCACATCGACCACGCGCGAGACCGTCCCACGGTGCGTCAGCGAGAAGGCGAAGTTGACGAGCTCGCTGTCGGCGATGAAGGTGACGGCCCAGACGATCCAGACGACGAGCGCCACGCGCCAGAAATTCCGGCGCACCAGCCAGAGGGCGCGTCGGATCGCGGTCCACGGCGCGACCTTCTCGACCGCCGCCGCCGGGATCGCGGGGGCGCACCACACGATCGCGATGCTCAACGGGATGAAGAGGAGCAGGATCCCTCCGGGATCGTCGGTCGACATGAGCCCGAAGAGTCCGTCGAGGATGATGGTTACCGCCGCGACGGTGCCGAGCAGCCGCCAGCCGCCCTCACGCATGCCCTCGAGCGCGCGCCGGATACTCGTGTGGCCGTCGAGGCACACTTGGCAAGTAGCGACCGCCGTCACCGTGACCGCGAGCGGGTTCCAGATGCTCCACCAGACCGAGCCGATGTAGAATTCCGGATTCATACGCCAGACGAGCGAGCCCGAGCCCGCGAACGCGCCGGCGACGCGGAAAACGTGCACCGGCAGATGGAGGAGCACGCCCAGCGCGAAGAGGTCCCACGCATGGCCACGCGCGACGGCGAACAGGGCGTCGAGGAGCTGCGGCGCCGAGCGTGCGCGGAGCGCCGGCGCCGTCAGGACATCGCTCACGCGATCAGTGTGCGGGGCCGAGGATCGCTTGCGCGCGGTCGAAAGCCGCGGCGGCAAGCGTGACGTCGGGGTCGAGGACCGCAACGAGGCGATAGTAGCCTTCGTCCCCCCATTTCAGCCGGGCCACGCCGCGCACGAGCAGTCGGTTGAGGAGACTGTCCGCCTCGGTGCCGGGGGGGATCGGCACGCTGTCACTCGTCGCGAAGGCGCGGAACTGCTCGATCGCCAAGGGCGGCACGCGCGGGTTCGCGGCCAGTGACTCCAGCGAGGGGAATGCGGCGCCAGCGGACGACACGTAGCCGCCGAGCCACTTGAGCGGCAGGTCCTCCTCGTTGAGACGCGAGTACCAGACTGGCGGGAGTTTGCGCCAGCGGAAGAGGATGTCGGGATAGATCCCCCCGCCCCCATACACGACGCGCCCGCCGTCGGTCTTGCACCACGGCCGCCCAGCGGTGTCGCGTTCCGCGCGCGCCAACCGATAGTACTCCCGGCGCGAGAGCGCGTGGTACTGGCGCTGGATCACACGACCGCACGGGGTCCGCACGTGGCCGATCACCAACTCGATCACCGACCCATCCATCAATGGGAAGCCGCCCATCAGCAGCGCTTTCCCGAAGCTCGGCTGGCCCACGATCAGCGCGCGGTCGTGGTCCTGCAGCGCGCCGGCCACCATCTCCGAGGCGCTCGCCGTCCCCTCGTCGATCATCAGGACAACGGGAAAGCGACGCTCGCTCTTCCAGAAGGAGCGCTTCACGCGCCCGGTGTCCGCGACCTCCCGCTTCCGCCCTTCGGCGGTGTACACGATCGTGCCGGATGGGAGGAATTCACCGGCCACGTGTGCCGCTTCGTCCACCCGGCCGCCGCCGTTGTCGCGCAGGTCGAGGATCATGCGCTGCATCCCGCGCGACTCGAGTCGGCCGATTTCCCGGTGTAGATCGTCGGCGATATGATCGCCCATGAACGTCGTGATCCGCACGTAGCCGGTCCTCCCATCGAGCATGAACGCCACCGGCACCGCGCTTCCCTCCTTCTCGGGGCGCTCCCGCTTCACATCCCGCCGCAGCGTCACGAAGGATCCATCCACGCGGCGGCGCTCGAAGGTCAGTTTCGCCGTCGACTTCTTCGGGCCCGCCAAGGCGACCTCGAGCTCAAGCTCGCTCTCGGCCGACACCGGAGTGCCGTCGATCGCGATCAGCTCATCGCCGAAGAGGATGTCCAGCTGCGCCGCGTCCGTGCCCGCCGCCACACCGACCACGACCGGCGCTCCTTCCACGAACGCGAATTCGACCGGCACGGGATAGAGCTTCCCTTCGCGGTAGGCCTTTTCCTTCTCCGCGGACAGGGGCGTGTAGCGCATCACGAAGGAATGCGGATCCGCCGCGTGCACCATGCCATCCACCGCGGCCATCATCAGCTCATGCGTGTCGATCGAGTCCGGATGATTGACGCGGATCTGGTTGAGCACCTGGCTGAACATCTGCATGTCCTCGTACATCGTGCGCGGGCGCAGGGGCTTCGCGGCGGAATCCGCCGGGCTCTGCGCCGCCGACGCCACGACGGCGGCGGCGCACATCGCCAGCACGCGAACCGGCGACTGGCCGATCCGAGCGATCGCGCGGCGCGTCATGGCTTGGTCGGTGCCGGCGCCGCCGCTGCCGCGCTCAGTACCACCAATCGCTTCTGCGCCAGCGCAAGTCGTGTATCCCGCTTGCTCGCGAGGTTCAGGAAGGCGGTGTAGGCCTCGATCGCCTCCGCCGTGTAATCGGCATTGTCGTACACCGCCGCGAGCAGGATCCTCGGCTCGGCGAAGTACGGCTCGAGCACGACCGCCCGCTTCAGTTGCTCCACCGCCTGGGCATCGTGCGCGCTCAGGAGAAGCGTCCGACCGTAGATGTACGCGATCACTCCATCGTTGGGCTGTACCTGCGCCGCAATCTCCATCTCGCTGAGCGCCCCGGCTGTATCGCTCTTCGCGAGGTCGATCGCGCTGAGCCCCAGGTGCGCCGGCGCGTACGAGAGATCCTCCTGGAGGGCCCGTCCGTAGGATTCGCGCGCCGAGTCCACGCGCCCTCGCTTCTCATCGATCATGGCGAGCGATTGCTCGTAGAGCGCCTTCGATTCGTACACGAAGGTCAGCTCGTCCTTGTCGTAGTTGCGTAACTCTCCGACGGCCCGATTGAACTCCGCCGCCGCGCTGTCGTACGCGCCAAGCATGTAGAAGATCCGGCCCCGTTCGGCGTGCAGATAGAACTTGTACTTCCAGCCCGGCATTGCGGTCGCGTACTCCTCCAGGGCGAAGGGGAAGTTGCCGGCGATGTAGGCGTTGATGCCCTTCGTATAGGGGCCACCCTTCGACGTGTACTCCCGTATGTCGTCGGCGAGCTCCGCCTGGTCGACGCCGGGATTATTCTGCTCCACCCAGCGCTGAAGGGCGTGTTGACGCATGATCCGCTCGAACTTGCGGTAGAGATACGGATTCATCTGCATCGCGTGCAGACGCAGCGAATCGATCTGCCGTACCTCGGCGGAGCGAATGATCTTCTCGTTACGATCGAGGTAGTAGAGGACCAGCCGATTCGGGTCGCTCAGGTGTAACGCCGCCCACCGCGCGTAGTAGGCATCGGCCGAGGTCGGGTCGAGGCGGATCGCCCAATAGAACGCGTCGGCGGCATCCTCCGGATACCATTCGAGCTGCGCGACGCCCCACCGGTAGTACCCGCCCGCATCGTTCGTGTCCGCATCCGCGCCAAGCGTGGGGCGCTTCGGCTCCTTCACCTTCTTCTGGGCGCTCGCCGATGTGCCAAGGATCGTCAGCAGCACGAGCGCGTACCACGCCGAGCGTCGCATCTGGCGCCTCCTCCAAGAGACGGTCCTCCGCGCCCCGGCGCTCACCGGAGCGTGCCCGAGTGAGCGATACTGCGGGCTTCCGGAAGGAAAGTCCAGTTTAGAAACGCTTAGAGTTCTTTTTGTCGACGCCTAGTGGGGTACCGCTGGCCCCCCGGGGGCGGCCGCGCTGTCGGCCTGGAGCGCGGCGAGCCG
>JAYUMO010000384.1:0-7744 GCA_043762555.1 Gemmatimonadaceae bacterium
CGACCTTGCGCACCGCCGCGGCGAGCGCGCTCGCGGCACGCCTTTTGGCGCGTGAGGACGCATCGGCGGCGACGATCTTCGGCTGCGGCAATCTGGGGCGGGCCCATTTACGCGCGCTCGTTCACGTGCGACCCATCCGCCGGGCCTTCGCGCACGACGCCGATCCCGCTCGCGCGCGCAAGTTCGCGGAAGAGCTCGCGCGCGAGCTCGGGATCGACGTGATGCCCGGGGCCTCCCTGGCCGTGTCGATGCGCACGAGCGACATCTGCGTCACCGGCACCCCCGCCAAGCAGCCTATCCTTACCGCCGATCTGCTGCTGCCGGGCATGTTCGTCGCCGCGGTCGGCGCCGACAACCCCGAGAAGCAGGAGCTGGAGCCGGAAGCGCTGCGGCGGAGCAAGGTGGTGGTGGATCTGCTGGAACAGGCCGCGACGATGGGCGATCTCCATCACGCGATTCAGGCGGGGGTGATGACGCGTGCCGACGTGCACGCCGAGCTCGGGCAGATCATCGCCGGACAGCGCCCGGGGCGCACGTCGCCGGAGGAGATCTTCGTGTTCGACAGCACCGGCACCGCGCTCCAGGATGTCGCCGCCGCCGCGCTCGTCTACGAGCGCGCGCGGCAGACCGGGCGCGGCCTGACCTTGCCGATGACCGGTTGAATCTGCCCCTCGGAGCGCACATCGACAGGCCGCACGTGAATCCCCCCGACGACACCCTGCGCCGGATCCTCACCGATGCGCGCACGATCGCCGTGGTGGGTGCGTCGTCCAATCCCGAGCGCGAATCGCACGGCATCTTCCGGCGGCTGCAGACGGTGGGCTACCACGTGATCCCGGTGAATCCGCGCGAAAGGGAGGTGCTCGGCGAGAAGGCCTATCCGTCGCTCGAGGCGGTCCCGGAACGGGTGGACATCGTGGACGTGTTCCGTCGAGCGGATGAGACGCCGGCGATCGCCGACAGCGCGGTGCGGATCGGCGCGAGTACGCTCTGGCTCCAGCAGGGGATCACCAGCGACGAGGCCGCCGCGCGCGCCGCGGCCGGGGGACTCACCGTGGTGATGGACGCCTGCCTCGCGACGACGCACGCGCTACTGGGCGTCCCCCGGAAGTGAGCGCCGCCCCCTTCCAATCGTCTCTCACTCAGGCGAACCTTCAAATACAATCACCAGCATCCGGGAGCCGCTCTCCGTGGGGCCAACCAACGTCTCCGACCCCCGCTACTACCATAAAGTCGTGGACTGTCAGTGGGCCTGTCCGGCCCACACGAATGTCCCCGAGTACCTGAGGCTCATCGCGCAGGGCCGGTACTCCGACTCGTACATGCTCAACCGTGAGTCGAACGTCTTTCCGGGGATCCTCGGCCGGACGTGCGACCGCCCCTGCGAGCCCGCCTGCCGTCGCGGACGCGTGGACGGAAAACCGGTGGCGATCTGCCGGCTCAAGCGCGTGGCCGCCGACCTCCGGGACGACATTACCGAACGTCTCCCGAAAGCTCCTACTATTAAGAATGGCAAGCGCGTGGCCCTGGTGGGCTGCGGCCCGGCGTCGCTCACCGTGGCGAACGACCTCATGCCGCTCGGCTACCAGTGCGTGATCTACGAGAAGCTCGACCGCACGGGCGGGCTGATGCGCATTAACATTCCCGCCTTCCGACTGCCGCCCCACGTGCTGGACGAAGAAGTGAACTACATCCTCGACATGGGCGTCGAGGTGCGCTACAACACGCCGGTCACCAGCATGAAAAAGCTGCTGTCCGAGGGGTGGGACGCCATTTTCGTGGGGAGTGGCGCGCCGAAGGGGAAGGAGCTGGACATTCCCGGGCGGAGTGATCCGGCGATCGCCGACAAGATCCACATCGGCATCGAGTGGCTCACCGGCGTGCACTTCGGCCACGTGGAGAAGATCGAGCAGCGCGTGCTCATCATTGGTGTGGGCAACACGGCCATGGATTGCTGCCGCACGTCCAAACGACTCGGCGCCACCGACGTGAAGGTGATCGCGCGACGCGGGCGCAAGTATTTCAAGGCGAGCCCGTGGGAGCTGGAGGACGCCGAAGAGGAGCAGGTGGAGATCGTCGAGAATCACGCGCCGAAACGGTTCGTGATCGAGCAGGGGAAGCTCGTCGGGATGGAGATGGAGCAGCTCCGTTGGACCGAGCAGAACGGCAAGCAGAAGAGCGAGCTGCTGGACACGGTGATCATCCCCTGCGACGCGGTGATCCTCGCGATCGGCCAGGAGAACGCTTTCGAGTGGGTGGAGCGCGACGCCGGCATCCAGTTCGACGAGAACCAGATGCCGGTGGTGGACAAGACCACCTACGCGAGCACGAAGGACGGCGTCTTCTTCGGCGGCGACGCGGCGTGGGGGCCGGCGAACATCATCTGGGCGGTGGAGCACGGGCACCAGGCGGCGATCTCGATGCACAACTACTGCCAGGGTGTGGCGATCACCGAGCGTCCCGCGCAGGGGATGAATCTGATCAGCGCCAAGGTGGGAATGCACGCCTGGAGCTACAGCAACGATTACAATCCGAGCCCCCGCGCGAAGATGACGCACGAGGAGCTCGTGAAACGATTCTCCAGTGTCTCAGTCGAAGTAGAACTCGGCTTCACCCCCGAGCAGACGGCGCGCGAGGTGGAGCGTTGTCTCAACTGCGACATTGAGACGCACTTCGCGGCCAATCTCTGCATCGAGTGCGACGCGTGCGTGGACGTGTGCCCGGTGAACTGTCTCACGATCGCGCCGGGGGGCGAGGAGGCCGACCTGCGCACGCGTCTCATGGCGCCGGCGGTCAACTTGTCCCAGGAGCTGTATGTGAGCGCCGAGCTGCCGCAGACGAAGCGGGTGATGCTGAAGGACGAGGATGTCTGTTTGCACTGCGGACTCTGCGCCGAGCGTTGCCCGACGGCGGCGTGGGACATGCGGAAGTTCGAGCTGGAGATCCCGTATGCGTTCTCTACGGTAGGCTCCGGAGCGGGCGCCCATGGCTAGCATCAACGACTTCGCCCTCCGCATCGGCACGGTGAACGGCACTGGCTCCGCCAGCGCCAACAGCCTGCTCATGCAGACGATCTTCCGGATGGGGATCCCGGTGTCGGGTAAGAACATCTTCCCGTCCAACATCCAGGGCTTGCCCACCTGGTACGAGATCCGCGTGAGCAAGGACGGCTACACCGCGCGCCCGCCGGAGATAGACCTCGTGGTGGCGCTCAACAACGAGACGTACAAGAAGGATGTGGCCGCGGTGCGGAGGGGCGGCTACCTACTCTACGATTCGAGTTGGCCGCTCGACCCCGAGCTGGTGCGCGAGGGGATCACCATCCTCGGCGTTCCTTTCGGGAAGATGTGCGTGGAGAGTTTCGAGAAGGACCGCGACCGCACGCTGCTGCGCAACATCGCCTACTCCGGCGCGCTGGCGGCACTGCTCGAGATCGACATGATGGTGATCGGCGAGTCGCTGAACGAGAAGTTCAGCCGGAAGAAGTCGCTGCTCGACGCCAACTTCACCGCGATCAAGCTCGGCTACGACTACGTGAAGGCGAACTTCGACTGCCCGCTCCCCTTCCATCTCAAGCCGCTCAACGCCACCGCCGATCACATCCTGATGGACGGCAACACCGCCTCGGCGCTCGGCGCGTTGTACGCCGGCGCCACCGTCGGCGCCTGGTATCCGATCACGCCGGCCACGTCGCTCATGGAAGCGTTCAAGGAATTCTGCGAGCGCTATCGCGTGGACGAGACGACGAAGGAGAAGCGCTACTGCATCATCCAAGCCGAGGATGAGCTGGCGGCCGCGGGGATGGTGATCGGCGCCGGGTGGGCGGGGGCGCGCGCGTTCACCTCCACGGCGGGGCCGGGCATATCGCTGATGGAAGAGTTCATCGGTCTCGCCTACTATACGGAGACGCCGGCCGTCTTCTTCGACGTGCAGCGCACCGGCCCGTCCACCGGCATGCCGACGCGCACGCAGCAGGGCGACCTGATGTCGATCGCGTACGCGTCGCACGGCGACACCAAGCACATCGCGCTTTTTCCCTGCAGCCCTGAGGAATGCTTTCACCTTGCGGTGAAGGCTTTCGACCTCGCCGAGCGTTTCCAGACGCCGGTGTTCGTGGCGAGCGACCTGGACATCGGGATGAACGACTGGATGTGCAAGCGTCTGACCTGGGACGACAAGTTCCGCCCCGACCGCGGCAAGGTGCTCGGCCCCGCCGAGCTGGAGAAGATCCAGAAGTTCAACCGGTACCTCGACGTGGACGGCGACGGCATTCCCGCGCGCACGTTGCCGGGCGAGCACCCCAAGGGCGCCTATTTCTCGCGCGGCTCCGGCCACGACAAGTTCGGTGCCTACACCGAGGATGCCGCCGAGTATCTTGATGTGATGGACCGCATCGCGCAAAAGTTCGTGAAGGCGGCCCCGCACCTGCCGCCCCCCGAGATCATCACTCAGAGAGGCGGCACCGAGCTCGGGATAGTCTCGATCGGCGGCTGCCATGCGGCCGTCCTCGAAGCCATCGATCAATTGCGCGCCGAGGGGATCATCGCCGACTACATGCGCGTGCGTGCCTTTCCGTTCTCCAAGCCGGTCACGGATTTCTTGAACTCCCACGAGCAGCTGTTCGTCGTGGAGCAGAACCGCGACGCGCAGCTGCGTTCTCTCCTCACCATCGAAACCGGCGTCCCCCGTGACCGCATGACCCCCGTCCTCGATTACGGCGGCCTCCCGTTGACGGCGAAGGTAGTGTTCGATGCCGTATCAAGTGCCGAGCGCCGAGTGCCGAGACCCGCAGTTAAGCGAAAGAAGGGGGCACCCACATGACCTCCATTAGCAAGCCGCCCGTCCGCCACCCCGGACTCCGAAAGAACGCCTTAGGCTTGACGACTCGTGACTACGAAGGCGCGATGTCCACCCTCTGCGCCGGCTGCGGCCACGACTCCATCACCGCGGCCTTGATCCAGGCGATCTGGGAGCTGGACGTGGAGCCCCATCGCGCGGCGAAGTTGAGCGGCATCGGCTGCTCATCGAAGACCACCGCGTACTTCATGAAGCAGTCGCACGGATTCAATTCCGTGCACGGTCGCATGCCGAGCATGGCGAGCGGCGCGAACGCGGCCAACCGGGAGCTGTTGTACATCGGCATCTCCGGCGACGGCGACTCGCTGTCCATCGGGCTCGGGCAACTGTGTCACGCCATCCGGCGGAACGTGAATCTGTTATACCTGATCGAGAACAACGGCGTGTACGGATTGACGAAAGGCCAGTTCTCGGCCAGCTCCGATGTCGGCTCGAAGAGCAAGCGCGGCGAGGCGAACGTGCAGCCGCCCATCGATCCGGTGTTGTTGTCCCTCACCCTCGGCGCGACGTTCGTGGCGCGCTGCTTCTCCGGCGACAAGACGCAGCTTGTTCCCATCCTGA
Organism: Gemmatimonadaceae bacterium; assembly: GCA_043762555.1. GTDB lineage: Bacteria > Gemmatimonadota > Gemmatimonadetes > Gemmatimonadales > Gemmatimonadaceae > DATKOH01. Next base: position 5,419 of record JAYUMO010000384.1, read on the forward strand.
AGGCGGGACTATTGCATCAGGGATTGGCGATGGTGGACATCATCTCCCCCTGCGTGAGCTTCAATGATCACGAGGGCTCCACGAAGAGCTACCGCTACACGCGCGAGCACAACGTGGAGGTCTCGTGGATGGACATGGTGCCGCTGCGCCGCGAGATCACCGCACCCGAGGTGGAGGAGGCGGTGGTGAGCGTGACGATGCACGACGGCGCCGTGATGCGCTTCCGGAAAACGGCCGAGGGCTACGACCCCACCGATCGCGAGGCCGCGTACGCGCACGTGCGCGCCTGCCAGCAGCGCGGCGAGATCGCGACGGGGCTCCTCTTCGTGGACGAGAGGGGCCAGGACATGCACGCCGTGAACGGCACCGTGAAGACGCCGCTCTACCAGCTGCCGTACGCGGAGCTCTGCCCGGGGAGCAAGGCGCTCGAGGAGTTGATGGGGGAATTCCGCTGACTGTTGGCCGCCAGAGCCCGGGCTCGTGGCGCACGAGACTCAGGGACGGAATCCGAGATTTGTTGCTGCCAGCCCAATTTCGTGTGGGAGAGCGGCGGGTTTCGCGCGGAATGGCGGTGGCGTTCTCCGGTGAAGAGGGTTCGGCAGGCCCGGTGCTCGATCGCCTCGATCGCGCTCTCGGACAGATCGAATCGTACGAACCCCGCCGTCTCAGTCGAATCCGACGGGATCTGGCACGAATACTGGTCGTCGGCGAGGAGACCACTCGAAGCGCCTACTACGTCCATTCGCTTCACTGGTGCGTCATTACCGAGCGGCACGCCGGCGCGGCCGCCACGACCGCGGAAGCGCTCGCCTCTAAGATAGTCCACGAGGCGACGCACGCTCGCCTCGCGGGTGTTGGGATCACGTACGCCGCTGGAATGCGGGGACGCCTTGAGATCGTCTGCGCGAAGCAAGAGATTGCGTTCTTGAGATCACTGCCGAATGCCGCGGAGTTGGTGGCCAAGGAGGAGGAGCGGATCGCTCGGTGGTCCACGGCCGGCGAAGTGCCGTGGTCGGATTCCCAATTTCTCGAAGATGATCTTCGGCTTCTCCGCGACTACCATGTGCCCGGCTGGGCGATCCGCTTTGTCGCTTGGATCCGTGGCCGAGGGACCGGCGCAGTGGTGCGGTCGAATCGTCGCTAAGCAGCCATAAACAGTGTCGAACCTCTCCCCTGTCGTCTTCGCCCACCACGGGCAGCAGTTTCTGGATGCTGCTCGGCGAGAGAGCGAGCACTCAGCGCGGATGGTCTCGCTGCCGGCTTACTTCCTGGTCGGCAGGTCCATTGAACTCGCCCTTAAGAGCTTCCTCTTGCTCCAGGGGAACACCGAGCGCGAATTGAAGGCGGTGAGTCACGATCTCGCGGCGGCGTTGGACGCGGCTGGAGAGCTCAACCTCTCTTCGCTGATAGTCGTCCCACCCGAGGCCGATCAGGGTGTTCGCTGGATCAACAATTACTACGAAACGAAGGACCTGGAATATCCGACCACAGGCTTTAAGAGCTATCCGCCAATCCACTACTTGGTCGCGTTCTCGGAGGCGTTGCTTATCGCACTCCAACCGCGCTTGCGGCGCTGGCGCCCATGAGCACCGTATCGCGTCGAGTTTCAGGAGTCGCATTCATACTGGCGGATTGCCTAACGAACGCTCAGGCTGGCAAGGGAGTTATTGAACGGCGCTCGCTCCGCGAGCACTCTTATCGGATTCCCTTACAGCTCAGCTGAGCCGTTAGACGGCCCTGATGAACGCACGGACTCTTACGTAATGCGACCTCTTCGGTATTCCATCAACGTCACATTGGACGGGTGCTGCGATCATCGTGCAATGATCGCGGACGAAGACTTGCATCGTCACGCGATCGAGAACCTCGACCAGGCCGATGCCCTCCTCTTCGGCCGGGTGACCTACGAAATGATGGAGGCAGCGTGGCGGCGGCCGGCGCCGGCGGGAGCGAGGCCTGATTGGATGGAACCCTTCGCCCGGAGGATCGACGCGGCAAAGAAGTACGTCGTGTCGAACACCCTGGACCGGGTCGATTGGAACGCGGAGCTCGTGCGCGGGGATCTGGGGAAGGCAGTTCAGCAGCTCAAGCGGGAGTCGGGTAAGGGACTGTTCGTGGGAGGCGTGAAGCTCCCGCTGGCGTTGGCGGAGCTGGGACTGATCGATGAGTACGAGTTCGTGGTGCAGCCCAGGCTAGCGGGCCATGGGCCGACGTTGTTCGCGGGGCTATCGAAGCGTCTCGACTTGAAGCTCGTGAGCCGGCTGGAGTTCGGCTCGGGGGCGGTGGTAATGCGGTATGAGCCGAGAAGATAGCCATCGGGTTTGTT
>JAYUMO010000385.1:0-3275 GCA_043762555.1 Gemmatimonadaceae bacterium
GTGGCCGATGCCCTTGGATGTGAAGTGCGCGAGATTCCACTCACGCCCTGGCGCGTGCTCGCTCAGATCCGGCGCGCCTAGCGCCTCACCGCCGCCACGCCGGCGGCACGTCGCTCCGGTGGTCGAGCTCCGGATTCTCCCGGTACAGCGACGTCGTCCTCCCGATCACCTGCACCACCTCCGCGCCGAGCGCCGCCGCGAGCTCGTTCGCCGCCACTTTGATGCTCACGTCCGCCCGCTTCACGAGCTGCACTTTCACGAGCTCGTGTGTCCTGAGCGCATCATCCAGCGCCCCCCGCAGCGCATCGGTGACCCCTTGATGCCCCACATGCACCGCCGCCCGCAGATGATGCGTCTCGGCGCGCAGCGCCGCGCGTCCTTTTCCCGTGAGCCCCATGCCCTTGCTCTCCCCCTCCGAGGTCTCCCCCCGCCACGCCCGTCCAGTCCCCACTCGCCCCTGTCCACGCCTTCTATCGTCCCAGCCTCCTGACACCCCCCACAACGTGTTCCCCACTCTCTTCCTAGAACACCTCCCAAGCGAATCCACCCATGACGTACTCCAGCCGTCTCCTTGCCGGCACGAACCGAAGCACCACGATCCCCCCGATCCTATTCCCACGCCCCCGCACCGCGATGTCGTCCACCCCGTCCCCATCCACGTCGAACACGTTGAGCACCTCGTGCACCTTGAACCGCAGATCCCGCATCGCGAGCGGCATCGCCACGCCCGCCGTGTCCACCACCAGCCCGAGCTCGTGCGCGTACTCGTAGTCCCCCGCCTGCTGGCTCACGAGCAGGATCACCCGCCAGTGCGCGAAGCACCCCACCGCCTGCGACCGCTGCGTCTTGAGCGACTTCTTCAGCCGGTCGGTGAGCTTGGCGGTGTCCGCCTCGAGGACGTGCGCCAACGAATCGGCCAGCTCAGCGACGCGCAGCGCGAGCGCTTCGGTCACGGAGTCGCGGTCGCACGGCAGCGCCGGCGCGGCGCTCAGCGAATCGCGGCGCGCGCTGTCGCGCACCGCCGTCCGCGCTCCGGAATCGGCGCCTGCGGCGGAGTCCGCTCTCCTCGCGGAGTCCACGGCCGCCGAGTCAGTGCGGGCGCTGTCGAGCACCACCTTCTTCGCTAGCGCCACAAGGGCCACGCCGCTCCGCGCCAGCGAATCGACCACTGGGGTGACCGCGAGCGTCGCCACGATCCGGCCGTTCCAGAGCGCGAAGCCGGTGACCATCGCCGAGTCCGCGCCCCAGGGGCCGCGCAGGCGGAACCGGTCGCCGACGTGCACCGGTGAGAGCACTGTCGCGGCCGCTTCGAACGCTTTCTTCTGCTTCGAACCCTCGACCGTGCCGTCGAATCGCCCCAGGTCGATGAGCAGCCGCTTGCCGCGGGTGGCCGCGACGAACGTCGTTTGCGTGAGCGCGAGGAAGACCATCCGATCGGAGATCGAATCGGCGAGCGGGTCGAGCGAGCCGATGCGCATCGTGCCCGGCCGCGCGTTCGCGATCGTGGTGTCGGTGACGCGCGCGATCGTCGCCGTGTCGGCGACGACGAGCGGCTGCTCGCGCGCCACGGTGTCGTGCTCGGCCGCCTTCGACAGCGCGGCGGAGAGCGTGTCGCGCGCGCCCGTGTCCACGCGGTCGCCGTTCCCCGCCGGGCAGGCGCCGAGGAGGACCGCCGCGGCGCACTCGGCGGACCGGCGAAGAACAGCGAGACGTGGCGCGAATGACATTCAGCAGCTCGGCACGGGGAGGGTCGCAGCGGCGGGCGCCGCTCTAGAAATATGGGACGACCAAGAGTATGCTCAAGCATCGACCGCCGACAGCGCCACCCCATCGTGCCCTCCTTCGCCTATCACCGACCCGACTCCCTCCGCGATGCGCTCGACCGTCTCGCGCTCGACGGCGCGCGCCCGCTCAGCGGCGGCACCGACCTATTGGTCGCGCTCGAGGAAGAGGTGGAGCACGCGACGCACCTCGTGGATCTCCGCCGCATCCCTGGCGCGCGCGAGATCACGCGCAGCACGGACGGCGGTGTGCGCATCGGCGCCGCGGCACGCTTGGCCGACATCGCGACGCACGCCGACGTCGGCGCGCGCTGGCCGGCGCTGGCGCAGGCGTGCGATGCCGTCGGCACCACCGCGCTCCGGCACATGGGAACCCTCGGCGGCAATCTCTGCCAACGCCCACGCTGTTGGTATCTGCGGCGGAACATCCCCTGCCTCAAGAACGGTGGCCCGTCGTGCCCCGCCGAAGACGGGGAGAATCGGTACTTGGCGATCCTCGGCGGCGGGCCCTGCCATGCCGTGCATCCTTCGGATCCCGCCGTCGCGCTCACCGCGCTCGACGCACAGGTCGAGATCGCCGGCGCGGGCGCGACCCGTCGCGTCGCCATGAGCGCGTTCTACGCGCCGCCGCGCGCTGACGTGACGCGCGAAACCGCGCTCACGGCCGGCGAGATCGTGACCGCGGTGGAGCTCCCGGCGACGAGCGCCGGCGGACGGCAGCGCTATGACAAAGTGATGCAGCGCGGCGCCTGGGATTTCGCGCTCGTGAGCCTCGCCGCGTGCCGTCGCGAAGATGGCGACGTGCGTCTCGTGTTGGGCGGCGTCGGCCCGCGCCCCTGGCGCGTGGACCACTCCGTAGAGCAAGATGTCGCCTCGGGCGGGCTCAGCGTCGAAGATGTTGCGACCCTGGCCGACCGAGCGTTATACGATGCACGGCCCCTGCGCGACAATGACTACAAGATCGCGCTCGCGGCGGCCCTGCTGCGCCGCGCCATGACCGACCTGACGACACGACTTTAGGGGTGTAGACCGATGGCCGTTCTTGAGCTCGAAGGCAAGCCCGATCTGGATGGGAATCCGCGGGAGATCCTTGGCGAACTGATGGTCGGCAGCGGGTCGCAAGCCACGTGGCGCATCGCCGGACAGGACCTTGCCGCACGGCATTTCAAGATCCGCACTTCGGACGACGGGACCGGCAACGTGGCCCCGGCGTCGCCACAGAACGTGGTGGTGCTCAACGGGAAGCAGGTGCCTCCGTCGGGGTCCGAGATCATGTCGGGGGACGTCGTGGCCGCGGGCGGCGCGCGCTTCATTTTCCTGCAAAAGGTCACCTCCGCACGCCCTCCGGTGCCGGATCCGGCGCCGATGTCGCACCTCATCGATGCCGCGAACCGAAAGGGCTACACGCTGCGCAAGCGCGTCGTGCAGATCGGACGCGAGATCGGGTGCAGCATCGTGCTCAAGGATCCCACCGTGTCGCGCTTCCACGCCGAC
>JAYUMO010000386.1:0-3080 GCA_043762555.1 Gemmatimonadaceae bacterium
GTCGGCGTGCAGTGGGGCGGCCACGCCAAGGGTCAATGGTCCGTACGCCGTGGCGGGGCTTCCTGTGTCGTACTATGTATAGTAGCAACTCCGACGTCCTTGAGGCGGGGAGGATCATGCCGAGCCGAAATTCGCGCCGCGATTTCCTCGAGAGGGCCACGCTCCTCGCGGCCATCGTCCTCTCCTCGGCCGCGCCGCTCACGGCGCAGGAGACGCCCGAGCATCTCTTGGCGCGCGCGATCGATTCCGCCGGCGGCGCGGCGCGGCTCGCGGCGGCACGGGCGTTCGAGTGGCAGGCGACCGCGGTCGTGCACGTTCCGGGCCGCGACATCCACATCCGGGGTAGCTGGCGCGTTCAGCCGCCCGACAGCGCGGTGGTCGCGACGTACATCACGGCAGACGGACCGAGCTCGATGCGGCGGGTCATTCTCGCCGGGCGCCGCGGCTGGCTGCAGGGGAATGGCACGACCACGGTCATGACGAACGCGGTGCTCACGGAAGAGCGGCATCAGTTCTATCTGTACTCGCTCCTCCGGCTGGTACCGCTGCGCGATGCCGGCGTCACGCTGCTCGCCGCGTCGTCGGATTCCGCGGGGCATCCGGGGATCGTCGTCCGTCGCCCCGGCCATCCGGAGGTGACGCTGTTCTTCGGCGCGAACGCGCGGGTCGTCGGCCTGCGCACCATTTTCGCGATCTCGGCGACCGCCGGCACCGAAGCGCAGGTGATCGCGCTCGATGGCACGATGACGGCCAGCGACATTCGCTGGTTCCAGCGGATGACGATCACTCGCGATGGCCATCCTTACTATGAGATGACACTCACCTCGCTCCAGGCGATGGCGCGCCTCGACGATCCGCTGCTGGCGGGGCCGGGCGCAGATCAGTGAGTCGCTATCAAGCCGCCGCCGCCGCTTGCGCTCCCTCGCCGCCGCCCCCAGTCTCTGCACCATGAGAACCTATTTCCGCAGTGTCGCCGCGTTGCTCGTTCTCGCGCCGTTGGCCGCGCTCGCGCAGCGCGAAGCGCCCGTCCCGCTCATCGGTGAGCCCACCGTCGCCGCGCTCGACCAGGAGCTTTCCGGCTCGGCGGCCAAACGCAATCTTGAATTTCTCGCGCGGCTGAACCGCACGCGCGGCTCGAAGCAGTTCCGCACCGCCGCGGAATTCGTGGCGGCGGAGGCGCGTCGCTACGGGCTCTCGGAGGTCACGATCATCGAGATCCCCGCCGACGGGCACACCATGTACGGGACGCAGAAAGGGCGTGTCGCCTGGGAAGCCGACTTCGCCGAGCTCTGGGAGGTGCGGAGCGAAGGGGGTGTGATGGTGCCAGTGCAGCGCCTCGGCAGTTGGGAGGACGAGCCGGTGAATCTCGCGGAGGACAGCGATAGCGGCGACGTCACCGCCGCGCTCGTCGATGTCGGCGCCGGCACTTCCGAGCGCGACTACGCGGGGAAGGATGTGCTCGGCAAGCTGGTGCTCATCGAGGCGCAGCCGGGGAGCGCCGCGCCGCTCGCCGTGGACAAGTTCGGCGCGGCCGGGATGGTGAGCTACGCGCCCAACCAAGTGACCGCCTGGTGGAAGGAAGATGAGAACCTGATCCGCTGGGGGCACCTCGACCCCTTCTCGTCGCGCCACACCTTCGGCTTCATGGTGTCGCTCAAGCAGGCGCGCGCGTTGCAGGCGCGGCTGGCCCAGGGGGAGCAGATCACGCTCCACGCCACGGTGCGCGCGGCGCGCCACCCGGGGATGTACAGCGTGGTGACGGCGGTGATCCCGGGCAGCGACCCCACGTTGCGGAATGACGAGATCGTGTTCAGCTGCCACCTCGACCACCAGCGGCCGGGCGCCAACGACAACGCGAGCGGCTGCGTGACGATCCTCGAGATCGCGCGCACGGTCTCGGCGCTCGTCCACGCGGGGAAGATCCCACGCCCGGCGCGCACGCTCCGCTTCATCTGGCCGCCGGAGATGGAGGGGACGATGGCGCTCTTCAACTATCGCCCCGAGCTCCGGCTGCATTTCCGCGCGGTGATCCACATGGACATGGTGGGCGGCGGTCCGGTGACGAAGGCGATCTTCCACGTCACGCGCGGCCCGCAGAGTCTGCCCAGCTTCGTGAACGATGTGGGGCGGGCCTTCGGCCAGTACGTGAACGAGGAATCGGACCTCTTCGCCTCCGGTGAGGGCGGGAAGCACGCGTTCGCCTCCGGCGAAGGGGGGAAGGAGGCGCTGCTCGGCGATCTCGCCGAATTCACGTTGGGCAGCGACAACCAGATGTACACCGACGGTTCCTATCGCATTCCGGCGATCTACCTGAACGATTGGCCGGATCGCTACATCCACACGAATTTCGACGCGCCGGCCAACATCGACCCGACGAAGCTGCAGCGCGCCGCCTTCATCGGCGCGGCGAGCGGACTCTTTCTCGCGAACCTGCGCTCGACGAACGTGCCGGCGCTCTGGAGCACGATGCAGAGCGCGATCACGCAGCGCACCGCGCTCACGATCGAGCGACGTTCCACGCTCCCCGCCGGTGAGGGCGCCGCGCTCGCGGTGGCGCACCTGGCGGCGGAGCGCGCGGCGTTCGCTTCGATCGCGACCTTCGCGCCGATCCCGGACAGCGTGCAACGAGATGCGACGCGATTCTTCCAGCGGACCGAGGCGCTGCTCGCACCGATCGCCGCGCCGCCGCGCGCGACCGGCGACGCCGCGCTCGTGTACGTGCGGAATCCGGCGCTGCTCGGCCCAATGGCGGGCTTCGGCTACGACTACTTCGACGATCACTACAAGGGCCCCGCGCCGGCGCTCCTGTCGTATCAAGGGCTGCGCGGGGAGGGGGGCGCGTACACGTACGAGGTGCTGAATTTCGTGGACGGGAAACGCCAGACGCGGGAGATCCGCGACCTGGTGAGCGCCGAATACGGACCGGTGTCGCTGGAGATCGTCGTCGCCTACCTTAGAGCGTTGGAGAGCATCAACGTGGTGCAGCTCAAGAAATGAGGGCGACGGAACCCTGAAGTCCGCGACGGGGTAGTTCCGTCCATCATCCGATCTCACGCCTTTCGCAGGAGCCTGCCATGTCC
>JAYUMO010000387.1:0-8959 GCA_043762555.1 Gemmatimonadaceae bacterium
GTGTTCGGCGCGCACTTCGACCACCTTGGCCGGAACATCTTCGGCGCGATGGACCCCGATTCCGGCGCGCTGATCCGCCACGGCGCGGACGACAACGCGTCCGGCACCGCGGCGGTGATGGAGCTCGCGCGGATCTTCGCGCGGCATCCCACGAAGCGCTCGCTAATGTTCATCAACTTCTCGGGTGAGGAGCTCGGCACCCTCGGCTCGATGTACTTCGTCGAGCATCCGCCGGTGGCGCTTGAGAGCATGATCATCATGTTGAACTTCGACATGATCGGCCGCCTGCGCGACCAGAAGCTGCTCGTGTACGGCGTGGCCACCGCGACGCAGCTCAAGCCGTTGGTGGACAGCATGAACACGGCGATCGGCCACTTCGACGTGGCCGCGATCGGCGACGGCTACGGCCCCTCGGATCACGCCAGCTTCTACGGGGCCGGCGTGCCCGTGCTCCACTTCTTCACCGACGTGCACGAGGACTACCACCGGGCGTCCGACGTGGCGAGCAAGATCAACATCATCGGCGAAGCGCGGGTGATCGATTTCGCCGCGGCGCTGGGGCGCGAGCTGGGCGACCGGCCCTCGCGACTCACCTTCGTGAAGGCGCCGCCGCCGACGATGGGACGCGGTCCGGGCATGGGGAACGGCACCTGGTTCGGCTCGGTGCCCGACATGGGCGCCGCGGGCGTGGTCGGCGTGCGCCTCGCCGGCGTGACCCCCGGCTCCCCGGCCGAGACCGCCGGCGCGAAGAAGGGCGACGTCATCGTCGAGTTCGGCGGCGATCCGATCAAGGACATCTACGAGTTCACGTCGGCGCTCGCCAAGCATCATCCGGGCGAGTCCATTCAGGTGGTCGTGATGCGCGACGGCCAGCGAGTGACCCTCACCGCGACGCTCGGCATACGCACCGGCTGACCCTCTCCCTCGCGAGGCATCCGATCATGTTCGCTCGTGCTCTCCGCGCGGCCTTCGTCGCGCTCGTCATCGCCGCGCCGGCCGCCGCGCAGCAGGCGCCCGACGCGAAGGCGCCGGCGGTCGTGGTCGTTGTGCTCAAGGCCGCCCGCCTCATCGATGGCACCGGCGCGGCGCCCGTCGCCAACGGCGTGGTCGTCGTGATCGGCGACAGCATCGCCGCGGTCGGCACCGCGGCCACCGTCGCGATCCCCGCCGGCGCGAGAGTGATCGACCTCGGCGACGCCACGCTGCTCCCCGGCTTCATCGACGCCCACGTCCATCTCGTGGGCCGCGTGCTCGGCGATCCGCGCGGCGACAATGCGCGCGTGCGCGACTACGAAGCGGTGGGCGCGATCCTTGGCGTCGAGCACGCGCGCGTGACGCTGCTCGCGGGCTTCACGACGGTGCGGAACGTGGGAGCGCCGAATTTCGACGACATGGCGCTGCGCGTCGCGATCACCGAAGGCTTCATCCCCGGCCCCCGCATGCAGGCCGCCGGCCACGCCCTCGGCATCACGGGCGGGCACTGCGACGCGAACGGATTCACCCCCGGGCTCGAGGACGGGACGTGGAAGACCGGGATCGCCGATGGCGTGGACCAGGTGCGCGCCGCGGTGCGCTACCAGGTGAAGTACGGCGCCGACGTCATCAAGACGTGCGCCACCGGAGGCGTCCTCTCCGAGGGCGATGCCGTGGGCGCCACGCAGTACACGTACGAGGAGCTGAAGGCGATGGTGGACGAGGCGAAGAAGCTGGACCGCAAGGTCGCGGCGCACGCCCACGGCACCGAGGGGATCAAGATCGCCACGCGCGCCGGCGTCGCGTCGATCGAGCACGGCTCTTTCCTCGACGTGGAGGGCGCGAAGCTAATGGCGCAGAACGGCACCGTGCTCGTCCCCACGCTCATGGCGCAGGAGGCGGTGGAGCGCGCGGCGAAGAGCGGCGTGCTCAAGGGGCTACGCGCGCAGAAGGCGCTCGCCGCCGCGGCGGCGGGGCGCGGCGCGACGAAGCTCGCCAGGGAGAACCACGTCACGATCGCGCTCGGCACCGACGCGGGCGTGGGCGCGCACGGCCAGAACGGGCACGAGTTCACGTTGCTCGTCGAGTGGGGCGGCCTCACCCCGATGGAAGCGATCGTCGCCGGCACCATGAACGGCGCCAAGCTCTTGGGCTGGGACAAGCACATTGGCTCGCTCACCGCCGGGAAGTGGGCGGACATCGTCGCCGTGCCGGGCGATCCGACGCAGACGATCGCCGTGATGGAGCGGCCGGTCTTCGTCATGAAGGGCGGCGTGGTGTACAAGACGCCGGGCCAGCCGTAAGGCGAGGCGGCGGAGGCGCGGCATGGCGCTGCATGCGTGGAGCTCCGCCGCGTACGCCATTCCGCTCCCGGCCAGCCATCGCTTCCCGATCGCGAAATACGCGCTCCTGCGCGAGCGCGTGATCGCGAGCGGCGTGCTCCCGCCCCACCGAGTAGGCGATCCGCCCCGCGCGTCGCGCGACGAGCTGCTCGGCGCCCACACCGCCGGCTACGTGGATGCGCTCGTCGCGGGCGCGCTGGATGCCGCCGCGATGCGGCGCATCGGCTTCCCCTGGTCGCCGCAGCTCGTGGAGCGCTCCGTGCGCGCCGTGGGCGGCACGATCGCCGCGGTCCGGGCGGCCCTCGAGGACGGCGTCGCGATCAACCTTGCCGGCGGCACGCACCACGCCTTCGCCGACCACGGCGAGGGCTTCTGCGTCTTCAACGACGTGGCGGTGGCCGTGCGCGCGCTCCGGCACGAGCGCCGACTCGAGCGCGTCGCGATCATCGATCTCGACGTCCACCAGGGGAACGGGACGCACGCCATCTTCGCCGATGATCCGCACGTGTTCACCTTCAGCATGCACGGCGCGCGCAACTATCCGTTCACGCGCGTCGCCGGCGACCTCGACATCGAGCTCGCCGACGGCACCGGGGACGCGGCGTACCTCGCGCGACTCGCCGACGCGCTCCCGACGGTGCTCGCCACGGCGCGGCCCGAGCTGGTCGTCTACCTGGCGGGCGCCGACCCGCACGAGCGCGACCGCCTCGGGCGCCTCGCCCTCACCTTGGACGGCCTCGCGCGACGCGATGCGATGGTGCTCGAAGCGTGCCGCGAGGTCGGGATCCCCGTCGCGATCACCATCGCCGGCGGCTACGGCCGGGACATCGACGAGACCGTCGCGGCGCACCTCGCCACCGTACGCATCGCACGGGACTTCGCCGCCGGTCGCCGCCCGCTGAACGCCGAATCGCAACTTCCCGCTTGACTCCGCGCGCGGCAGGGCGAGAATTCCCCCCCGTGCACAAGGAGATCCCGCCGCCCCGCGAGTCCGGATTCACCACCACCACGCCCGTTCCCCTCTATTGGGCGAGATACGGGCCACCGGGTGTCTCTCCCCTGCTCGTCCTCCACGGCGGCCCCGGCGCGCACCACGACTACATGTTGCCGCAGATGCTCGAGCTCGCGCACGACCACGAGCTCGTCTTCTACGACCAACGCGGCGGCGGCCGGTCGAAGGAGGACAGCCGCACGCCGACAACCATCACCTGGCGCACGCAGGTGGCCGACCTCGCGCTCGTCGCGAGCGAGCTCATCGCCGGGCCGCCGTCGGTGATCGGCTATTCGTGGGGCGGCCTGCTCGCGATCCTGTACGCGATCGATGCGAATGGCGGCGGCGATCCGCCCCTGCCGCCGCCGGTGCTCGCGCCGCGCCGCATGGCGCTCATCTCCCCGGCGCCGGTCACCCGCGAGTTCCGCGAGGACTTCGAGGTGGAGCTCGCCGAGCGCCAGGCCGGCGCGGCGGTCGAGCAGCTGCGCTCCGAGGTCGTCGGCACCGGACTCCGGACGCGCGACCTCCCCGCGTATCGCCAGCGGCTCTTCGAGATCAGCGTCGCCGGCTACTTCGCCGATCCGGGCAACGCGCAGCACCTCACCCCCTTCCGCGTCACCGGTCGCGTGCAGCGCTCCGTCTGGGACAGCCTGGCCGACTACGATCTCACCGGCGAGCTCTCGCGCATCCGGTGCCCCGTGTTGATCCTGACCGGCCGGGAGGACCCGATCCCGATGGCCTCCAGCCAGGCGGCGGCCAAGGCGATACCCCACGCCCGGCTCGAGGTTCTCGACGGGAGCGGCCACGTGCCGTACGTTGAAGCCACGGAAGCGCTGTTCACCGCCCTTCGGCGGTTCCTCGCCGAGACCGAACTCGTGACCTCCGACTGAGAGAGCATGCGCCCTTCGGAAGAGTCGGTTCAGCCGCACATCGCGACGATCAGCGTCGGCGGACAACGCTTCGCCGTGTCGGTCCTGATCTCCTACGACGGCATCGAGTACGTCGGCCGGCTCTGGTTCGCGGAAGAGGATTGGGAGGACGCCGGGATCCCCGACCGCGGCGTGCTCCCGGGCCGCAGGCGCGACGAGGTGGTGGGACAGGCGCGCCGCCTCACCGGCGACGAGCTGGTGGCGCGCTACAAACGCGCCGCGGCCAACAAGCGCCGCTTCCTCGCGCTCCGGTCGGTCACCGACGAATTCCTCCGCAAGGTGCGCTACCTGAATCAGGTGGCGATCTCGATGCGCGCGGGGCTGATCGACCTCGACGGCGCGGCGCAGGAGATCGACGTCACCGAGCACCAGCTGCACGAGTTGATCCGGCGACTCCGCGACGTCGCGGGCGTCGAAGACGGCCGCCCCTGACCGCCCGCGTCACCCCCTACGAGCTGCTCCTCGAGCCGCTCGCGGGGGAGCTCTTCCCCGCCCTCCGCGCCGAGATCGCGCAGCGTGGCGCGGACGCCGCCGACCCGGATGCGTTCCTCCTCCTCGCCCGCACCGGCGCGGCCCTCAAGCAGATGCTCCTCGACGATGCCGAGACCGGCGCGGCGGAGCAGGCCGGTAGCCTCCTCTGGCAGGGCTGGCGCTTCTGGGACGCCGGCTGCCGCCTCTACGCGCTCAGCGACGCGGTGGCCACGCGGCTCCTGACCGCCCACTATGACGTGGGCCCCTGGCGATTCGCCGCACCGCCGGCGTGTTACGTGCAGCTGCCCTACCAGCGGCTCTGGGCGCGCGTGGCGGAGAACGCGGCGTACGAACCAGTGGACGGCTGTTTCCTCGCGGCGCGCACACTCGTCGATGGTGCGCACGAGCTGAGCGTCCTCATGGTGTTGGGCCTTCGGCGCGAGCGGCCCGGTGTGTCGCTGACGTCGCATCGGGCGCTCCTGCGCGACGAGGACGTGGCCGCGCGTGCCGCGCGCCCCTGGCGGGAGGGCGCGGAGCCGTTCGCGAACGCGATCCCCGGCGGTGAGCGCATGGACTACCGGGCGCTCGCGACGACGGCCGAGCTCGAGGCGCTCGCTGTGCGCACGTTGCACTATCTGGACACGAATCCGCACGCCCTCGGCGCGGCCGCCGGCTCCGGTCGCGACGACGGAACGCACTTGGGCTACGTAACGGTGGAGTAGAACGCGGCGCCGCGGCCGAACGATCTCGCGGCGCCGGGTATCAACACGATGACGGTCCCCGGCTTGGAGGTCGGTATGCGCGCGATCCGCGGTCTCTCGGTGCTCCTGTTCCTCGGCGCGGCACTCAGCTGCCAGAACTACGGCGGCGCCACTGGCCCCAGCGGCGGCGGCGGTCCGCCGGGCGGCGGCGGCGGCGGGGTCGGCGTGCAGGTGGGCGACAACCGGTATACTCCCTCGGCCGTCACCGTCAGCGCCGGCCAGACGATCACGTGGACGTGGCAGGGGAGCAACGCGCACAGCGTCACCTTCATCAGCGGACCGTCGTCCGCGACGCAGACCACCGGCACCTTCCAGGCCTCCTTTTCGACCCCCGGGACGTACGCCTACGCGTGCGCGGTGCACGGCGTGTCGATGGCCGGAGTCGTCACGGTCCAGTGAGTCGCCGCGGGTGGCCGGCCGCGCGCCGACGGCTATCTTCCCCGCATGCTCCCCCGCGACGCGGCGCGCGTTCTCGACCGGATCGCCGACCTGCTCGAGCTGCGCGGCGAGAATCGCTTCAAGAGCGCCGCCTACCGTGGTGCCGCGCGCGCGCTGCTCGCGCTGCGCTCCGGTGAGCTCCTCGCCGCGCTCGCCGAGGGCGCGCTCGCCGGCGTGAAGGGGATCGGCCCCGCGACGCTCGAAGTGATCGAGGAGGTCGCGGCCACCGGCGGATCCGCTCTCTTCGAGCAACTCTCGGAGGACACCCCCGAGGGACTGCTCGAGATGCTGCGCGTGCCGGGACTCGGCACCTCCAAAATTCGCGCGATCCACGTCGGGCTCGGGATCGACACGCTCCAGGATCTCGAATCCGCGGCGCGTGACGGGCGGTTGGCCGCGCTGCCGCACTTCGGCGCGAAGACCGCCGAGAAGATCGGCCGCGGCATCGCCTACCTGCGGGAGACGAGCGAGTTCATGCTCTTCCCGCACGCGCGCGCGGAGGCGGAACGGCTGGTGGCCGAGATCCGGCGCGTGCCGGGGGTAGCCGCCGCGGAGATCGCGGGCTCGATCCGCCGGCGCTGTCCCGTGGTGCGGGACATCGACATCGTGGCGGCGTGCACGCGCGCGCCCACCGAGGTCGCCGCGGAAGTGGCGCGCGCGCGTGGCGTGCGCGACGCGATCGGCGTGGGCGGCGACGCGGTGGCCATCCGTTACGAGGACGGCACGCGGCTGGACCTGTATTGCGTCGCGCCGGCGGCGTTCGGCCTCGCCTTCTGGCGCGCGACCGGGAATGGCGCGCACGTGGAGGAGATGGAGCGGCGGTTCGCGGGAGTGCCCTCGCCGGCCCGCGCGCGCGACGCGACCGGAGCGCCCGCCGCGGCGGATCGGATCGTCTACGCCACGGCGGGGCTGCTGTACATCGAGCCGGAGCTGCGCGAAGGAACGGGAGAGATCGAAGCCGCGCTCGTCGGGCGGCTCCCGGAGCTCCTCGCCCTCGACGACATCCGCGGCGTGCTCCACTGCCATTCGACTTTCTCCGACGGCGCGAACACGATCGCCGAGATGGCGGCGGCCGCGCGCGATCGCGGCTGGGGGTACCTCGGCATCTCCGATCACTCGCAGTCCGCCGCGTACGCCGGCGGCCTCACGCGCGACGCGGTGCTCCGTCAGCACGACGAGATCGACCGCCTGCAACCGGAGTTCCCCGGCTTCCGGATCCTCAAGGGGATCGAAGCCGACATCCTCGTCGATGGTCGCGTGGACTACGACGAGTCGCTGCTCGACCGTTTCGACTACGTGATCGCGTCGATCCATTCGCGCTTCGCGCTGGACGAGCGCGCGATGACCGACCGGGTGCTCCGCGCCCTCGAGGACCCGCACGTCACCATCCTCGGGCACCCGACCGGGCGCCTCCTCCTCACGCGCGAGCCCTACGCGATCGACATGCCGGCGGTGCTCGCGCGCGCGACCGAGCTCGGCGTCGCCGTGGAGCTGAACGCCGATCCGCACCGCCTCGATCTCGACTGGACGCTTTGCCGCACCGCGCGCGAGCTCGGCTGCGCGATCGAGATCGGCCCCGACGCGCATTCGACGGCCGGGCTCGACCACGTGGAGATCGGCATCGGCATCGCGCGGAAGGGATGGCTGGCGGCGGACGACGTGCTCAACGCGCGCCCCGTGGACGAGGTCCTCGCGCACGCGCGCGGCCGGCGAGCGATGCGGTGAGCGCCAAGCCGAAGCGGCGGCCCGGCACGAAGCGGCGGGTCACGAAGAAGCGCCCCGCCGCTCAAAGAAGCCCAAGAAAGAGACCCGCGACCGCCGAGGTCGCGGCCGAGTACTACCGCCGTCTCGCGGGCGCGTACCCGGATGCGCATTGCGCGCTCGAGCATCGCGATGCCTATCAGCTCCTCGTCGCCACGATCCTGAGCGCCCAGTGCACCGATGTGCGCGTCAACTTGGTCACGCCGGCGCTTTTCGCGCGCTTTCCCGACGCGGCGGCGCTCGCGGAGGCGGACCGCTCCGAGGTGGAGACGCTCATCACGAGCACCGGCTTCTTCCGCAACAAGGCGAAGAGCCTCGTCGGGATGGCGCGCGCCGTCGTCGACCGGCACGGGGGCGCGGTACCGCGCACCATGGAGGAGCTCACGCAGCTGCCCGGCGTCGGCCGCAAGACCGCGAACGTGGTCCTCGGCAACGTCTTCGGCATGAATGACGGGATCGTGGTGGACACGCACGTGGCGCGGCTCGCGAAGCGAATGGGGCTCACCCGCGACACCGACCCGGTCAAGATCGAGCGCGCCCTCATGCCGCTCTTCCCGCGATCGCAGTGGACGATGCTCTCGCACCTCTTGATCGAGCACGGCCGGCGCGTCTGCGACGCGCGGAAGCCGAAGTGCGCAGAGTGCGTAGTCGCCGACCTCTGCCCCTCGGCGGTGCGGTGAACGACCCGCGGCGCTACTGGCTGGTGAAGACCGACGCCGAGTCGTTCGCCTGGGGCGACCTCTGGCGCGCGCCCGATCGCACGACGAGCTGGGACGGGGTCCGGAATTTCCAGGCCCGGAACATGATCCGCGACCAGATGAAGCTCGGCGATCTCGTGTTCTTCTACCACTCGAACGCCGAGCCGAGCGCGATCGTCGGCGTCTGCGAGGTCGTGCGCGAGGCATACCCGGACCCCACGGCCTTCGACCCGCGCGACCATCACGTCGACCCGAAGAGCGATCCCGCCAGCCCCACCTGGTTCATGGTGGATCTGCGGGCGGTGGCGCCGCTCGCGCGCCCGCTGGCGCTGTCGGATCTGAGAGGCGTGAAGGGGCTCGAGCGGATGGAGCTCCTGCGGCAAGGGAGCCGGCTCAGCGTGATGCCGGTGACGCCGGCGGAGTGGGCGATCGTGCATGCTCGGGGCATGGAGTAGCCCGCGCCGCGCGCGGCTGATACGTTTCGGCCGGCTCCCTCCACCCTCCTCCCACCCCGCCTGTGAAGACCGCCACTTTCGAGACCAACCGCGGCACGATCGTCGCCGAGCTGTACGAGAAGGACGCGCCCGCCACCGTC
>JAYUMO010000388.1:0-3113 GCA_043762555.1 Gemmatimonadaceae bacterium
CGGTGGGGGGGTCCGATCGTCTCGTGCTGACGGCGCGGGAGCAGTGACGCCATCACGCCGCGGGACCATTAGCTCTACGTGCCAGTTACGGCGCGTTCGTCTGAACCTCGACCTGAAGCACCGTGTTGTTTGTCGGATCGATCCGCACGCGGAACATCTCGAGATAGGGCTGCAGAGGCGGTGGTGAGGGTAGTCGCAATTCACTGTGACATCCCATCCGCGTGTGACGGAGCACGGCGCGGCGGCGATGCGCGTGGCCATGTGAAAGTCCGCACCGGTGGCCACGAAAAGTACGCGCCCTTCCAACCCTGAGCAGCTGAACGCGGGACGTCCCCGGTCGGCGATGGTGTCGCTGTCAAGGCACACCACAACCGCACCGGAGGACGTCACCGTGAAGTCTCCCAGAGAGCGCATGGACATTCTTGCCGCGTACCGTGAGCTCGGAAGCTTCCGCGCCGCGGCGAATCTGTG
Organism: Gemmatimonadaceae bacterium; assembly: GCA_043762555.1. Taxonomy (GTDB): domain Bacteria; phylum Gemmatimonadota; class Gemmatimonadetes; order Gemmatimonadales; family Gemmatimonadaceae; genus DATKOH01. The sequence goes on from JAYUMO010000388.1 coordinate 472, forward strand.
CGGTACCACCGACAAGACCGTCCGCCGCGCCGTCCTGCGTCAGCAGCTGGGCCCACCGCCGCCGCGCGCCCCTCGTCCGCACAACACCGAAGCGGCCGGCGACGTCGTACGCGAGAAGGTCGCCGGGACCGACGGGCGCATCTCGGCCAAGCGTCTCTTGCCCCTGGCGCGTGCCGCGGGATACGCAGGGTCGGCGCGCAACTTCCGACGTTTGGTCCGCGTGGAGAAGGACGCCTGGCGGACCCGCCGGCGGGTCTATCGCCCGTGGCTGCCCACGCCCGGCGAGCACCTCGCCTTCGACTGGGGCCAGGTGGGACCGCTCCAGATCTTCTGCGCGGTGCTGGTCTGGAGCCGGGTGCGCTTCGTGCGCTTCGCTTTCGACAAGCGCCGCGACACGACCCTGCGCCTGCTCGCCGAGTGCTTCGAGGCACTCGGCGGCACACCCGCGGTGGCGATCACCGACCGGATGAGCTGCATCAAGGCCGGCATCGTCGCCAACGTCGTCGTGCCACACCCTGAGTACGTCCGCTTCGCCAGCCACTTCGGCTTCCGGCCCGACTTCTGCGAGGCCCACGACCCCGAATCGAAAGGGGTCGTGGAGAACCTGGTCGGATACGCCAAGCGCGATCTGGTCATCCCGCTCCCGCCAGGCGCATCGCTCGCCGAGGCGAACGCCGCCGCCGAGCGCTGGTGCGACGAGGTGAACGCCAGCGTGCACAGCGAGACGCAGGCGGTCCCGGCCGAGCGACTGCTGGTCGAGCGAACGGCCCTGCGTCCTTTGCCATCGCTGCGCCCCGCGGTCCGCTCCGGGGAAGGGCGCACCGTCGACCGCCTTGCCACGATCCGCTTCGGCTCCGCCCGCTACTCGGTGCCCCACATCCTGGTCGGCAAGAAGATCGAGGTCGCCGCCGTCGACGGCGAGATCGTCATCACGTCTGCGGGAGCGGAGGTCGCGCGGCATCTCGCCGTCGCGCCCGGCGAAGCCTCGATCCTGGACGACCATTACGGCGGCGCGCGAGCGCGCCCGCTACGCGCGGTGCGGCCGCGCAGCGCCGCAGAGCGGGCGTTTTGTGCCCTCGGCCCCTCGGCCGAAGCGTTCCTGCGCGCCGCGGCGGCCGCGGGGACGGCGAGACTCGCATCGGAGCTCGGGGAGCTCTCCTCACTCGAGATCGCATTCGGACGCGAGCCGCTGGTCGCCGCGATCGAGCGTGCCACGGCCTTTCGTCGCTTCCACGCCGCCGACATCCGATCGATCCTCGCCTGCGGCGAGGGCGTGATGGGCGCGGCGGCGCCGGGCGCTCCGCTGCAGATCGCACTTCCGGCGGTGCCGACGCGGCCGCTCGCCGCGTATCGCCTCGCGTGAGCGCGCCGGCCGCGGCGCTCGCTCCCGATCTCGAGCGCGCGCTCAAGCGCCTGAAGCTGCGCGCCATCCGGAAGATGGCGCCCGAGGTGCTGGCGACCGCGAAGGTCCAGCGCTGGGCGCCCGAGGAGCTCTTGCGCACCCTGGTCGAGGCCGAGATCGCCGCGCGCGATGGGGCCAACGTGCAGGCGCGCCTGCGGGCGGCCGCCTTCCCGGTGGAGAGGACCCTCGAGGAGTTCAAGGTCGCGGAGTCCGCGGTGCCGCAGGCGACCTTCGACTATCTCGCCGGGCTGGAGTGGATCCGGGCGAAAGAGAACCTCGTGCTGGTCGGCCCCGCGGGGACCGGCAAGAGCCACCTGCTGGTGGCCCTCGGCCAGGCCGCGGTCGCAGCCGGCCTGCGGGTGCGGTACTTCAGCGCGATCGATCTCGTCGAGGCCCTGTATCGGGGTCGCGCGGACAACAGCGTCGGCCGGATCCTCGATCAGCTCCTGCGCGCGGACCTCCTGGTCTGCGACGAGCTCGGCTTCGCGCCGCTGGACGCCACAGGCAGCCAACTGTTCTTCCGCTTCGTCGCCGCGGCGTACGAGCATCGCAGCCTCGCCGTCGCCAGCCACTGGCCCTTCGAGGAGTGGGGCCGCTTCTTCCCCGAGACGGTCACCGCGACCTCGCTGCTCGACCGGCTCCTCCACCACGCCACCGTGGTGGTCACCAGCGGTGAGAGCTTCCGCATGCGCGAGGCGCGTTCGCGCCCGGCACCGCGCGCGAAGGCCGCGGCGAGCACGTCGGGGACGAAGCCTGCGCAAACGGCGCGCTAAGAAGCTCGCAGAGGCTCGCGATCACGCGGCCAAGGGTGAGGACACTCGACGTCACGCTCGAGTTGGGCCGCGGCGAGTCGCCGAGATGGCCATGGGTGCGGACTTTTATCTGGCCACAACCGCGGACTTTTAGTTGGCCATTGACAGTCGGCCCTAGTGACGATCTCTCTTCGTTCACGCCAGATTCGGCGCGAGCTGCTATCTCCTTTCGCTGCTTTTCCTCAGTTGAACGCTAGCGTTCTGCGCGTGATGGCCCCACGGCGCATCTCGCGCTAGGCGTGCGGGGGCATCAAGAAGGGGACGGGAGAGCACGACCGCTGCTCGGATGCCGATGCGGGTGATCCTCGACCCCTGCGCGCCGATCCCCGACTTGCGTCGACAATCGACCTCTCAGCAGGACTCACAGAGACCATAGCGTTGCGCACGTGATGCCCAGGAGGACGGTCCTCGAGCGACCGCCGGCGACG
>JAYUMO010000389.1:0-3365 GCA_043762555.1 Gemmatimonadaceae bacterium
AGGTGGGGGTGGTGCCCGGAGGGCCCTTCGAATTCACGAAGCTCTCGGAGGAGCACATGCTCACCGTGGGCCTCGGCATCAAGGCGGGCTACGAGAGCATCGAGAAGAAGCGCGAGGCGATCGGTCAGGAGGTGAATGGCTGGCGCGTCGGCGCCGCGTTCGGCGATCGCGCCTTCTTCCATGGCGACTACACGCTGCGTGCCGCCGCCGCGCTCGCCGGCCTCTATGGCAACGACAAGGCGGAAGCGATGTACCCGATGGCCTCGCGCGACGCCACCGGGAAGCCGCTGGACGGGAGCTTGCACAACTACACGCTCACCTTCGCCGCGGGCCAGTATCCGCCCGTGAACGCCTTCTGGTCGGTGACGATGTACGACGGGACCACGCAGCTGCTCGTCGACAATCCGATCCATCGCTACCTGATCAATTCGCCGATGTTGCCGGCGCTGATGCGCGCCAAGGATGGCTCGCTCACGATCTACATTCAGACCGACTCCCCGGGAAAGGACAAGGAATCGAACTGGCTCCCGGCGCCGCGGGGCGGGATCTACGTGGTGATGCGGCTGTATTGGCCGAAGGCGGAAGCGCTCACGGGGACCTGGAAGCCTCCCGCCGTGGTAGCGGCTAGCCCGTAGAGGGAGAGTGGGGAAAAGGATGTAGAGGGTGTCAGGATGCTAGGACGATAGAAGGCGTAGCCCGTAGTTGCTCGTTGCTGGACGAGCGCGCGTGGCTGACATCGCGCGCCCGTCCAGCGACCAGAAACTACTGTCCACGCCTTCTATCGTCCTAGCCTCCTGACACCCTATACATCCTGATAGCTACTTCCGCTCTATAAAGATGAACGCGGTCCCGGAATTGAATCCCCGCCCGCGACGACGCTCGTACTGTCCTGCGCAACGATGCTCGCACAGAGCACGCCGAGCACGACCGTCGTGCCGAGTACCTGCCGAGCGCCGGGTGCCGAGTGCCGAGACCCGTCGTTACGAAAAGTATTCACGCGCGGTTGCGTGGTAGGGAATCGATGCGCCTCGTCGTGATAGAATCCGCGTCGGCGGCGGGGATGTCAAGCGCGAGGTGCTGCTCCCGCCGGCAGCGCTGTCGGGAACACTGCCCTTGTGACCCGCGACGCCGCTTCCTTCATTTGGGGGAGCTCGTTCGCCCCCCTCCCACCCGTCACGACATGCGCGCCCGCACGCTTTTCGCTGCGTTCGTCATTCTCCTCGGTCTCGCTGCCGCGCCGCGCTCCGCCCTCGCGTGGGACGAGCTCGGCCACATGGTGGTGGTCCGCATCGCCTGGTCGGAGCTCTCGCCGGCGACGCGCGCGCGCGTGACCGCCATCCTCCTCGAGGCGCCGGCGGACGCCGGGCTCGTGCAGCTGCGCCCCGCGCCCGACGATCCGCAGCGCGACCTGATGTTCGCCGCCTATGCGAGCACGTGGCCCGACATCATCCGGCGCCACGAGCCGGCGGAGCGGCACGCCTATCACCGGCCGCCGTGGCACTACATCAATTGGTTCTGGAGCGAGGGGACCGACGGCGAGATCATCGCGTCGTCCACGCTCAAGCCCGACACCGTCAACATCGCCGTCGAGCTCGAGCGTCAATCGCGCATCGTCGCCGACAGCGCCGCCCCGGCCGCGGAGCGCGCCGTCGCGCTCGCCTGGCTGCTGCATCTCGTCGGCGACATCCACCAGCCGCTGCACGCGAGCGCGCGCGTGACGGCGGAAGAGCCCGCGGGCGACAAGGGCGGGAATACCTTCAAGCTCGATGGCACGATGTCGCTGCACTGGTATTGGGACGAAGTGCTCACCGCGCGCTACCCGCGCCGAACGGAGGAGACGGACGAGGCGTATGTGGCGCGTGTGACGGCGAGCGTCGTCGCGAACGTGCCGCGCGATTCGCTCGCGCCGCGCCTCGCCGAGCCGAGCTTCGACCTCTGGGCGATGGAATCGCTGCAGGCGGCCGAGCGCCAGGTGTACTGCTGCGGGGTGACGCGCGGCGCCGCGGCGCCCGAGAGTTACCTCGCGCACGCCGACGCCGTGAGCGAGCCGGCGATCGCGCTCGCCGGCCATCGCCTGGCCGCGCTCCTCGAGCGGCTCCTCGGCGCGTGACCGCAGGCACCACCTTCGACTTCGTCATCATCGGCTCCGGCTTCGGCGGGAGCGTCTCGGCGCTGCGGCTCGCCGAGAAGGGGTACTCGGTACTCGTGCTCGAGCGCGGCAAGCGATTCCGCGACGAGGATTTCGCGAAGAGCACCTGGGATCTGCGCCGCTATCTCTGGGCGCCGGCGCTGCGCTGCTTCGGCATCCTGGAGATCTCTCCCTTCCGCGACGTGGTGGTGCTGCATGGCGCGGGCGTGGGCGGCGGCAGCCTCGGCTACGCGAACGTGCTCGTGCAGCCGGACGACGCCACGCTCGACGCGCCCCCCTGGCGACGGATCGCCGACTGGAGATCGCTGCTCCGCCCGCACTACGACACGGCGCGCCGGATGTTGGGCGTGGCGCGCAATCCGCGCCTTGGTCCCGCCGACGCCGTGCTGCGGGAGATCGCGACCGAGCTCGGCACCGCCGGCACCTTCCAACCGACCACCGTCGGCGCGTTCTTCGGCGAGCCGGGCGCGGAGGGGGTGGAGGTGCCCGATCCATACTTCGGCGGCGCGGGCCCCGCGCGGCGGGGCTGTCAACATTGCGGCGCGTGCATGGTCGGGTGCCGGCACAACGCGAAGAACACGCTCGTCAAGAATTATCTCTGGCTGGCCGAGCAGCGCGGGGTGGAGGTGCGCGCCGAGCGCGCGGTACGCGACGTGCGCCCGCTGGGCGATGGGGCAGGGGACGGCGCGCGCTACGAGGTGCGTTTCCGTCGTTCGACCGCGCTCGCGTTCGCGCCGGTGGGATCGGTGCGGGCGCGGAACGTCATCGTCGCCGCCGGTGCGCTCGGCACGCTCGAGCTGCTGCTCCGCTGTCGCGATGCGCATCGATCGCTCCCGCGGCTCTCGGCGCGGCTCGGCGATCTCGTGCGCACGAATAGCGAGGCACTGCTCGGCGTGGTGAGCCGCCGCCGCGACGCCGACTACTCGCGTGGGATCGCGATCACGTCGATCGTGAACCTCGATGCGGTGACCACCGCCGAGCCCGTGCGCTATCCCGCGGGGTCATCCAGCATGCGCTTCCTGGCCGGGCCGATGATCACCGGCGGGAGCTTCGCGTCGCGGCTCGCGAGATCGCTCTTCGGCATCGTGCGGCGGCCGCTCGATTTCCTGCGCACGCACGTGCTCCCCGGCTGGGCCGAGCGCGCGACGATCCTGCTGGTGATGCAATCGGTGGACAACGATCTCCGGTTGCGATTGGGGCGCAGCGCGCTCACCCT
>JAYUMO010000390.1:0-2721 GCA_043762555.1 Gemmatimonadaceae bacterium
AACTGGGAGATCTAGAGCGGGTCACGGGCACCGGCCGAGCGACCGGAGGGCGTCGCCGACGGTGATGTCGCGCAGATAGGCGAGTGATGCCGGCGTGAACGGGGCGGGCTCGATGCCGAACACGGGGCCAAGCGCGTTGTCCGGCGTCACGTTGTCGTTCGCGAGCAGCGCCAGGAGGCCGGTGGTCACCGGCGGGTTCGGGAGCACGCGCTGCGCCAGTGCCACGAGCGGAGCGAGCGCTCCCACCGGCGCATTCAGCAGCACGCGGTGCGCCTCCATGGCGCGGAGCACGCGCTCCGTGATCTCGCGGAGGGTGAGTGGCTCGGGGCCGCCGAGCGTGTACGCTTGGCCAACCGTGCCTTCGCGCTCGAGACAGGCGACGATCGCGGCCGCGACGTCGCCGACCGCCACCGGCTGGAAGCGCGCGACGCCGCCCCCGGGCAGCGGATACACTAGCGGCGAGAGCCGCACGAGTCGCGCGAGAACGTTCACGAACTCGTCTTCCGGGCCGAAGATCACCGACGGGCGGAGCACCGTCCACGCCCGGTCGCTCGCCCGCACCGCGTCCTCGGCCAGCCCCTTGCTGCGCAGGAAGCGATGCGGCGACGCGCTCGACGCGCCGTTCTGGGACATGTGCACGAAGCGCGGAACGCCCGCCTCGCGCGCCGCGGCAAGGAGCGCGACGGTCGCGGCGGTGTTCACGTCCTCATAGCGGGCGCCGGGCCGCTCGATCGCGATCGCGGCCAGATGGACGATCGCATCCATGCCACGCACCGCGCCGGCCGCGGCGTCCCGGTCGCGCAGGTCCGCGACCACGAGCTCGGCGGCCGCGGCGCCGAGCCGCGCTTCGGCGCGCGCGCGGTCGCGCACCCACGCGCGCACGCGCCATCCGCGCTCGGCGAGGGCGCGGCAGCCGTGCGTCCCGACGAGCCCCGCGGCGCCGGTGACGAGCACCGTCGGCGGCGGAGCGCTCACCGCGCGGGAGGCGAGTCGCCGCGCACGATCCGCCAGTACAGCAGCACCATGCCGACGATCAGGAACAGATGCATCCAACCCCACCCCGGGCCGACGAAGGTCACGTAGGCCCACGCGCCGAGCAGGAGCACCGCGAGCGGGAACCCGACCACGTAGAGCAGGCGCGCGAGCGACATGGATATCTCCAATTGACGCCCCGCGCGGCGCTCCCTACATTGGGCGCGGCTGCAACTCGGGACGAAGAGCTCTCATTTTTGAGCCAACAAGTCTCTCGGGTGGGTCCGACAATCTACGCTGACGTCACGCCCTGTAAGGGGAAGGCGGAAGGCGTGGTGAGGGCCTCATACATTCGACGGGGCTTCAAAAATCCTCTTCGTTCCACCTCATCGGACCCCGTCGCGAGACGGGGTCCGATCCGCATCGCGCCCACCCGCCGCTCATCCCCGGCCGGTCCACACTCGCCGCAGCACCCCGAACGCCGCCGGCTTGAGCCAGGGCCAAGCGAGCACCAGCCCCACGGCCCACGCGGCGTACAGATAGGTGATCGGGAGCCGCCAGTGGGGCACGAGGAACTGCGCGAGCCAGAGGGTGAAGAGCACGGTGGCGTTCCACCACTCGAAGCGCAGGTTGAGCAGCAGCAGCACGGCGACCACGCTCTGCATGATCGTGAGCAGGATCTCGTCGCGCTGCGCGCCATCGAAGGGCAGGGCCGCGGGCGTGCCGCGGGAGAGGGAGAAGGCGATCGGGATCATCGCCGCGAGTACCGTCCATTGATTGATGTTGCTGGACAGCATGTTCATCAGCGCCATCGGCGCCTTGCGCGGGCGATTCGCCCATTGGAAGGCGCTCACCTTCTCCGGGAACTCGCTGATGAACGGCGCCACCCACTGCACGAACACGAATTGGCTGACGCCCAGCGCGGCGGCGAGGGCCAGCATCGACCGCAGGAAGGGGTGCGCGGTGAGATAGATCAGCGCGCCGCCGGCGAGGAAGAGCCCGCCGATCGCCACGGCGCGCCAGATACCGGGGCGCGTGTACGCCCACCGCGACACGCGCGGGACGTCGGCAAGTCCCTCTTCGGTCTCGGGGGGCAGCCGCCAGACCACGACGAGATACGCGACGTACATCGCGAGTAGCACGACGGCGTCGATCATGCCCAGCGAGCTCTTGTACCAGATCCACACGAAGTACGCCACCGGGGGGACGGTGCCGAGCACTTCCACCGCGTGCTGCTCCTCGAGCTCGACGGCGCCCAGCGTCTGGCCGCGTCGGCGCGCGGCGAGGGCGGCCACCGCGTAGATCATCGGCCAACCGAGCCCGACGAGCAGTCGGATCGCGCCGGTGAAGTTCGCGATCGCGAGATGAGAGGTGCACCCGGCCGGCGGCGACGCGACGAAGCAGCTCGGCGCGTCCTGGCCGGCGTGCCACGCGATCACCGCCTCGACGGCGAATTCCGGGAGGGTCTGGAGCCACGCGAGGATGGCGAGCGCGAGCCCCTGGGAGATGAGGAATTGCGCCGCTTCGGCGCCCCACGCCACGAGGAAGGCGCTGAGCAGCATGCTCGGAAAGGTCCAGAGCGCCGACCACGTGGACGCGGCGCCGCTGGACGCGGCGGCGACCGCCAGCTTGATTTTGGGGACGATCCCGGGCACGGGCGCGATCCGACTCGCGGAGAGGGAGGGATGACGCGGAAAGTTGAAGCTATGCCGTCGCGAAGAGCGCCTCAAGGCGCTCCGGCGGCGGCGG
>JAYUMO010000391.1:0-1763 GCA_043762555.1 Gemmatimonadaceae bacterium
GTGAGCGCCGACCCATTGCGACTGCGCGTCCGCCCGCCGAGGTCGAGCCAGTGGACGCCGGCCGCGCGGTACGCCGCGCGTTCCGCGTCGGTGAGGGGCGTCTCACTCAAGACCGTGTCGCCCGCACTCGTCGACGGAACGGCACTCGAGCCACGCCGCCAGAGCAGCCGTGACGCGTGCGATCCGCGCGCATACGTGCGCTGCGCCGTATCGCCGGCCATGGTCACGCCGGCGTGCGACAGGTAGCGCTCGAACTCGCTCACGATCCGAGCGACGAGCGCCGAGCGCTGCGCCGGATCCATCGGGCGCGGGAAGTCGGGCGCGCTTCGGATGACCTTGGCCGGCGAGCCGACGGCGAGGCTGCGCGGGGGGATCACTCCCGACACGAGCGAGTCGGCGCCGATCACGCTCCCGTCGCCGATCGTCGTGCCCGGCATGATGAACACGCGCCAGGGGAGCCAGACGCTCTTGCCCAGCGTGACGGGTTCGTACGTCACCGGGTACCCGTCGAGCGCGTTCAGCCACGCGCCGTGCGTGAAGATCAGGCAATGGCCGCCGATGCCGGTGTCGTCGCCGATCGTCACCGGCATCGTCGGATTGATGTAGGTCATCTGCAGGACGATCGTGCGACTCCCCAACGTGAAGCGGGATTCGGGGAGCTGGGGGCCGCCGATGAACACCTGCTCCCGGATCTTCGCGTCTTCGCCGATCTCGATCGTCTCGCACGACACGTACGTGAAGGTGCCAATGCTCGAGTGCCGGCCGATCGTGATACGCCGGCCCTGGACGAGCGCCAGCAGGCCGATCTCCACGTCGTCGCCCAGCTCCACCGTGTCGCCGATCACCACCGAGCCGAAGCTCAGCGTGACGCGCCGACCGATCTTGTAGCCGAGCAGCGCGCGATAGGCCCACTTCTTGAGGGAGCTCGGCATCCAGCCGAAGAGCACGAGGTGCCGCCACGGGATGCGCGCCTTGGGGACCAGCATTCGTGGCATGGGCGGGATGCGAGAGGGGCGGGCGGGAACGCGGCGCGCGAGTGGTGCGCGCAACGTTAGTGCGCCGCGACGAAACGCGTCAAGTGCCGCCGTCACGGAGACGAATGCGCATTCGAAGACTTGCCAATGCCGCGAAGCGTCGCGTATCCTTCGCGCCGTGATCCTCCTCTCGCACGCGCTCGCGCAGCTTCCGGCGCCGGAGCGATTCGCGCTCGAGCTGCTCACGGATCTCGCGCGTCTCGTGCCCGTGGATGATCCGGCCGCCGGCGTGGTGCGCCTCGAGGTGGCGGACGGGCCGGCCGCCGGGGACGACCCCGCCGCCCTCGTCGCGCGCCGCTGGGACGTGACATCCGCCGACGGCGTCGTGCGCATCTCGCACGCCGCGCTGCGCACGGTCGCGGCGACCGCCACCGCGGAGCGGGAGCGGCGGTCGGAGGTGCGCGACCGCTTCGAGCGCGTTCCGTCGAGCGAGAACGCACTCGCGGCGGCCGGGCTCGACCGCACGCCGGTGGTCTCGCACGCCGCCGCCGCGCTGCGGAGCGCGGTCGCCTCGGCGGCCGGCGCGCGCCCGCTGCGCTTGGTGGCGCCCTGGCCCCACGGCCGCCGATGGGCGGCCGCCTTCACGCACGATCTCGATCTGGTCGCGCTCTGGCCGCTCTCCACCGGGCTCCGCCTCGCCGAGCTGGTGCGCAAGGGCGACCGCGCGCGCGCCGCGATCGTCGCGCGCGCCGCCTTCGCCGGCGTGGCGGGCGATCCCGTGCGCCGCGG
>JAYUMO010000392.1:0-2151 GCA_043762555.1 Gemmatimonadaceae bacterium
GTCGCGAGCGTGCAAGCCCAACCGGTCCGCCCGGCCGCGCCCGCGCCGAAAGCTGCTCCGCTTTCGCCCGACGCGCCCAGGGCCGCCGCGCCCGAAGCCGCGAAGCCCGTCGCGCCGTCGCCCGACCAGGCCGCGCTCTTCGCGAAGCTCGTCGGCATGGGGCAGGGGATCGCGTTTGCCGAGGCGCTCATGCGCAACGCGCAGCAGGCGGATGCCTTCGTCGACAAGCTTTGCGAGGAGACGCGCAAGCTCCACGACCACCCCGCGCTGCCCGACCACGACGAGCACAACCACGACGCGGCCGGGTTCATGGCGCCGCTCGTCGACTATGAGTCGCCTCTCGACCAGCCGCCGGGGCGCCTTCACATCGCGGAACCGCTCCGCGGCCGGCTCAATGCGTACGGCGCGGACTGGCCCACGAAGATCGCGCCGGAGGATTTCGCGGGCCTCGGCTTCGGCTGGCTCCAGGCGCTCGCGCAGTACGATCACTGGACGCTCCTGAGCGCGGGCCGGCTGCGCGACCTTCCGGCCGGGACCAACATCTACGGCGACCCGATTCCCAACTACCTGAGCCTGATGCACTGGTCGAAGCTGCGGCTCGCGCTCGGCTTTCGGCGCGGCGACGTGCTCGCGGCCTCCGCCGAGGTGCGGCACCTCGCGGACCTGATCCGCTCGCAGCAGATCCTCATCGCGGAGATGATCGCCGTCATGCTCTATCGCTTCGATGCGCGCGCGCGCGACGTCGCGGCGGCCGCCGGGCTCGACGTGAGCGCTTGGCCCGCGGGCGACACCGCGCAGCTCGATCGCCACCGCAAGATGGCGTTCGCGTCGATGTACTTCGCGTACCCCGGCGTGAGCCCCCAGACCCTGCGCAAGGCCGTCTCGTGCATGCCGTCGCCATGCTCCGCGCTGCTCGAGGCGGCAGGCGCGAATCGCTCGTTCGGCGCGTTCGCGACCCCGGACAACTTCGCTCTCGTGAGCGAGCTGGCGACGGAGCACGGCTGCGAGGCCGCGGTGCTGGCGCGCATCGCCGCGAGCCGCGAATTGCCCGCACAGGAGGCGCTCCAGTCGGTGAGCGAGGACGTCGATCAGCAGATCCCGAAGTTCTTCGCGCGCTGACCTGCCCGGCCACGGCGCCGCGGGAGGTGGATTCGCCCTCAACGCCTCGTCGCGCAAGACGAACAACGATCTCGCCGCGCGTTTCGCCGCGCACACGCTGACCACCGCCGATCAGTCCGCGTACGGAAAAGTTTCGCGCGACGCGAACCTCGCCAACGCACTCTTCGCCGCGATCGCGCTCGTCATGGCGAAAGCGAACCCGATCGCGAGCACCACGCCCGGCACGGCGCAGAGGCAGGCCGAATCGACGAGCGGCGTGAGCGCGGCCTGCGCGAGCATCACCCCGGCCATGAGCGCGGCGAGCATGACCATCGCGCGCCACGCGATCCCGAGCTGCGCATGAACCCTGGGCCCGGGCGCTCCCGCGGCGATCGCGATTGTTTCGCCTATCCTTTCACGGTGAAGGCGTGGCCCACGGATTCGAGTATACCGTCACGCCTAACAATCTAAAGCAATGGCAGTCGGATCTAATCATACCATTCTAAGGCGGCAAACCGGAAGAGGCCTCCGATGGCTATGCTATCTCGTCCAAGGTTTCGAGGCGATTTGTTGGGCGCTCTTCTGTTACTTGTCTCTTTGTTCGTGTCCTATAGACCACCGACAGGGAAACAAGGAATGCAGTGCAGCGCGGACTCGGAATGTTCCGATGGCCAATTGTGTGTCCACTATATCAGCAGATCGACCGGAGTTGCAGGGTGCGCGGCTTTTGTAGGATTCCTTGTGCGAGCGGGCGAATCGGATGGATATGGAAACGCTGCCCCGAGGGCCTTGCATGCGGCTGGGAAGCCCACGCGGAGGATCGGTCGCGAAATGTCTGCGTTGAGGGCGCAACGCACCGCTACAGCGGCCGCTGCTCTCCTCCGCTAGAACGCCGATCAGGTACGCGCCCCAATAAAACCGATCGGTTACGCCGAGGGGATCGACGAATCTCCCGCCGCGTGATCTCCTCAGCTCCGCTAACCTTGCGGAGGTGCGATGGAGCGTTGGTCCCCGGCAGTGAAATGCAGCGATGGAGAGAAGCGACTGATGAAA
>JAYUMO010000393.1:0-4423 GCA_043762555.1 Gemmatimonadaceae bacterium
GATGTACACCGTCACCTGGTCGGGCGGATTGTAGTTGTTCGCGACCTCGATCTGGACCGTCGGGCTGAGCTGCACGTCTTCGATCTGCTGCTTCGTCGCGCAGCCGGCGAGCGCGGCGGCGACAATGATGGTGGCGACCCAGGCCCTCATACGGTCCTCCGAGGGAGCGGCGGCGCCGCGCTCAGGGGCGGGCGGGCGGCGACGCGGTTTGGCGTTCGGCGACCACGAATAGATCGTGCTGCGTCTGCCCCTGGCGCAAGAGCGCGAGCGCGGCGGCGAGTTGCGCGTCGTCCGGCACCTCGCGGCGCTTCGCCGTGGAATCCCCGAACGCGAACCGCGCGATTCGGTCGGCGAGGAGCCGGTCGACCTCCACCGTCGCGCTGTCGTAGAGCGGGCGCTCCACCTTCACTCCCGCGGCGACGAGCCGCGTGTAGAACTGGCCGCGCCAGTCCGCGCTCACGACGAAGTCCGGACGCACGCTGTCCTTGAGCGTCATCGCGTAGTTGTAGAGCGTGACGTAGAACTCCTGCGACTTCGGCGTCACCACCTTTAGGAATTGCTGCTCGGGCGCGGTGAGCGTGTCGGGGCGCACGACCACGTCGGGCGAGATCGCCCCGCCGCCGTAGACGATCCGGCCGTCGTCGCTGCGGTAGATCGGGCGCGCTTTGGTCGTCGTGTCGGACTCCGCGGAATCCGGATCCTCCTGGAGCTGCCCGTCCACGAACTTGCGCTCCTTCTGGATGGAGCGTCCGCTCGGCGTGTACCACTTCGCGGTGGTGAGCTTGAGCGCCCACCCGCCGTCGAGCGAATACAGGGATTGGACCAGCCCCTTCCCGAAGCTCGTCGTGCCCACCACGAGCGCACGGTCGTGATCCTGCAGCGCGCCGGCCACGATCTCACTCGCGCTCGCCGTGTACTGATCGATCAGGACCACCACCGGGATCGTCGGCGCGAGCGGCTGCCCCTTTGCCGTGTAGCGCTCCGGCGGTCCTTCCCGGCCCCGCACGCTCGCGATCTCGAGCCCCGGCTGCAGGAAGAGATTACTGATCGCGATCGCTTCGGAGACGATCCCGCCGCCGTTGCCGCGAAGGTCGATCACCATCCCGCGGGCGCCTTCCTTCTGCAGCCGGCGCACGGCGTCCGTCACTTCCTGCGCCGCGGTCTCGTTGAATTGAAGCAACGGGATATACCCCGTCTTCTTGTCGAGCAGGATCGCGTACGGCACCGCCGGCACATGGATCACGGCGCGGGTGAACTTCATCGGGATCGGTTGCGACATCCCCGGCCGGCCGAAGATCACGCTCACCGGCGTGCCGGGTGTTCCCTTGAGCGCGTCGGTCACCTGCACGAGCCGCCAGCCCCGCGTCGACTTGTCGTTGACGCCGATGATCCGATCGCCCTCGCGCACGCCCCCCGCCTCCGCCGGCGTGTGCGGGAAGACCCGGCTCACCACTACGACGCCCTGCTGGTCCTCCACGAGCATCCCGAGCCCGCCGTAGCGGCCGCCGGTGCTCGCGGTGAACTCGCTCAGCTCCTTCGGCGAGTACAGCGCGGCGTAGGGATCCTGGATCTCGCGCACGAGGCCCCGCGCTGCCTTCTCGTACAGATCGCCCTCCGGCAGCGAGTCCACGTAGCGCGTGGACACCTGCTGGAGCACCTGGTCGAAGAGGCGCGCGGAATCGCGCGCGCCCCGGGAGCCGAGGAAGTATCCGCCGGCGAGCAAGGGGAGCGCGACGGCAGCGGCGATGGCGATCGAGATCTGGCGGGGGCGCGAGGACATGGCGGCGAGAAGGGTTCGGAGTCGGCCGTGCGGACTTCCCCGGAGTGTAGCCGAGGGAGCGCGGCGAAGGAATGGTCGGGGCGCAGGTCGCATCCATATGACACTCGAGGACACCTCGAAGTTTCACCGCTCTCCCGCGCGCTCGCCCCGCCGCCTATTGTCTTGCCATGCCGCCCCGCGCGAGGCCGTCGGTCCAACGCTGCATCCAGTGCGCCCACGAGCTTTCGGCGTTAGACGCGCGGGTCACCTGCCCGGCGTGCGGCGGGCTGCTCGCGATCGAGCACTCGGCCCCGCGCGAGCGCGGCGCCGCGCTCGCGAAGCGATTCGCCGCGCGCGCCGGCTCCGGGGTCTGGCGCTACCGCGAGCTCGTGATGCCCGACGCGCCGAACGACATCGTGACCTTCCCCGAAGGGAACACGCCGCTGCTGGAGCGTCCCTCGGTGACCGCGTGGACCGGCGCGTCGCGGCTCCGGCTCAAACACGAGGGGCTGAATCCCACCGGCTCCTTCAAGGATCGCGGGATGACGGTGGCGGTGACGCAGGCGCGGCGCGCCGGCGCGCGGGCCGTGGCATGCGCCACCACCGGGAACACCGGTGCGTCGATGGCGGCATACGCCGCGCTCGCGGGGCTGCCCGCGCTCGTGCTCGTCCCCGCCGGTGCCGTCGCGATCGGCAAGCTCACGCAGGCGATCGCCTACGGCGCGCGGACGTTGCTCGTGCGCGGCGATTTCGACGATTGCCTCCGCCTGGTGCGCGAGGCGAGCGAGCGGCTCGGCGTCTACCTGCTGAACTCGGTGAATCCGTGGCGCCTGGAGGGGCAGAAGACGATCGTGCTCGAGGCGCTCGCGCAGTTGTCGTGGGACGCCCCCGAGTGGATCGCGCTCCCCGCCGGGAACCTCGGCAACACCGCCGCGTTCGGGCAGGCGCTCCGGGCCGCGCATGCCTTGGGCCTCATCGCGCGCGTGCCGCGGCTCGCTGCCGTCCAGGCCGACGGCGCGGCGCCCTTCGCCACGAGCTACCGCGGGCGGTTCGCGGTGCAGCACCGCGTGAAGGCGCACACCGTGGCCACCGCGATCCAGATCGGCGATCCGGCGTCGTACCCACGCGCGGTCACCTCGATCCGCGAGACGAATGGCGTCGTCACGTCGGTGAGCGACGCCGAGATCCTCGAGGCGAAGGCGGTCGTGGATGCGAGCGGCGCCGGGTGCGAGCCGGCGAGCGCCGCGAGCGTGGCGGGGGTGCGGCAGCTCGTGCGCGCCGGGATCATCGCGCCGGCCGATCGCGTGGTGGCGGTGCTCACCGGCCACGTGCTCAAGGATCCGGAGGTGCTCGTTCGCTACCATCGGGAGCTCGACCCGCCGCCGCCTGGCGCGAACCGCCCGGTGGAGATCGACGCGACGCTGAGCGCGCTCGAGCGCGCCATGTCCTAGCCGGCGGCGCGCACCGTGGCCCGTCCTTCGAAGAAAAAGCCCGCCGGCGAGGTGGACTTCAAGGTCTGCGCAGTTGACGCCACGTGGGCGGGGCTCAGATTCTCCCGCCGGAAGCCAGCGTAACGCCTCCCCCTCCGCCCGGAGCGTACGATATGCTCATGAAGGTGCTCAAGTGGACCGCGATCGCGGTCGGTGCGCTGATCGGCCTCGCAGTAGTCCTCGCGCTCAGCCTGCAGGTCATGAGCATCAGCCGCGAGCGTCGCCAGTACGCGATCGCGCCGGAGAAGCTCGTGTTGCACGCCACGCCCGACCGCACGCGCGGGGAGCACCTCGCGCAGATCGGGTGCGTGGGCTGCCACGGCGTCGACCTGGGCGGCCAGGAGATGGTCAACAACGCCTTGATGGGCACCATTTGGAGCCGCAATCTCACCCGCGGAGACGGCGGCATCGGCGCCAGCTTTAAGACGGCCGACTTCGTGCGCGCGATCCGCTTTGGCGTGCACGAAGATGGCCGCTCCGTTCTGATCATGCCTACGAACGCGTTCGAGCACTTCAGCGACTCGGACCTCGCGAGCATCATCGCGTACGTCGATTCCGTCCCGCGGGTGGACCGTACCACCCCCGGACCGCGCATCGGCCCGCTCGCGCGCGTGCTCTCGGTGCTCACACCCTTCCCCCTCTACTCGGCGGAGCACGTCGAGGCCAACGCGACGCACACGATGCCGCCGCCCGACGACACGCTCGCGTACGGCACGTATCTGGCGGCGGTCGGCGGCTGCACCGAGTGTCACGGGTCCACGCTCGCGAACGGCGGCAACGGCCCGAACATCACCATGGGCGGCCCCCTGCGGAGCTGGACCGAGGCGGATTTCGTGCGCGCGATTCGCGAGGGCAAACGGCCGGATAGCACCGCGATCAGCGAGGCGATGCCGTGGAAGGACTTCCGCAAGATGACCGACGCCGAATTGCACGCCCTCTGGATCTACATCAACTCCATGCCGTCGCTCGCTTCCAAGCCAAAGTGACAGCGCCGCTCATCCTCATTTGGGAGTTCCGGCCGCGCCCGGGCCGTGAGGCCGAGTTCCTCGGCGCGTACGGACCGGGCGGGGCGTGGACCGCGCTCTTCGCGCGGGGAGAGGGCTGGCTCGGCACGGAGTTGGCGCGCGACACGACGGATCCCGCCCGCTACGTCACCATCGACCGCTGGACATCT
>JAYUMO010000394.1:0-8249 GCA_043762555.1 Gemmatimonadaceae bacterium
CTGGCGGTGCTCGCGGCCGCACTCCTCTATCTCTCGCGGCGCCGGAAGGCGCGATCGCCGGACGCATGAGCGGCGCGCGCGCGTGGTTGGTCGCCGTCGCGCTCGCCGGCGCCGCCATTGCCGATGCGCGGGCCCAGGGTGCCGCGGCCACCGGACCGGCGCCGGACTCGGCCGCCTGCGCGAGCTGTCGATTCCGCGAGAGCGCGGACGCGTACCGCATGGCGGCGGGACGGGTGGGCGGAGAATGGCATCACTATTACGAGGCGATGTCCGTCTACGAGGGGTGCATGGCCGCGAGCCTGAACGCCGACGCCGGCCGCTGCGCGGAGCCGCCGCGCCAGCCGACGGGCAGCCCGTGCGCCGCGCCGACGGCGAAAGGGATCTCGATCTGCAACGCGACGCTTCCCCCCGACCGGCCGGGCGCGGAGTTCGTCGCGCTGCCGGACAGTCTCGAGCCGATCGACATGCGCCAGTCGGCCTTCACCTCCGCCGGCGCGGTGCGCTACGTGTGGGATGCGATGCGCGCGCGCGCGGATCTGGCCCCCACCGCGAGAACGCGCGACCGCGCGGCGACGCTCGCGAGCCGGCGGACCACGGACAGTCTGCTGGCGACGATCGCGGCGAGCGCTCAGCCGCCGCCGCGAGAGGAGCCGGCGTTCCGCGCCGCGCTCGATGCGGGCATTGCGCGCCTCAACCGCGCGGCGGTCTCCGACGACCCGGATGAATACATCGACGCGCTCCGCTTCGTCGCCTTCGCCGACAGCATCCACCCATCGCCCGAGGCGAAATTCGTGCTGGGGCTGATCACGTACCAGATCGGCGAGCACGCGCTGCTCGCCGCCTGGCAGATCCACAATTGTAGCGTGGTCCTGCTCGCGTCGGACGCGATCATGAAGTCGGACCGCTATCTGTCGCAGAACTCGGTGGTGGCGCCGGAGAACGCGATCCGGCTCCGCGAATCGCTCGTGCTCATGCGCAACGACGCCACCGAGCTGGTGACGCGGCGGTGCATGTGAAGAGGGCTTCCGGCATCGCCCTCGCGGCAGCGGCGATAGCGACAATAATCTTCGCGGCCTGCTCGAGCTCGCCCGCGGCGCCCGCGGCCCCCACGCGGACGTACGGGATGGGCTTCTCCGCCTTCCCGCCGCGTCTCGACTCGGCGAACTTCGTGAACGCGCTCACGATGTGGCTCCCGCGCGCGGATGCCGCCCTCATCACGGTCAGCCCTCCCTGGGCCGCGCTCATCGCCGGCGCGACGCCGGAGTCGGCGGTCACCGCCACCCAGGGCGGCATCGCGGCGATCTACCGCGCGCGCGGGCTCCTGCTGTTCGCCACGATCGACGCCACCGATGGGCTCAACCGCGCCGCCGAGGCGCCGGAGCTCGTGGCCGCGGGCCGCAGCATCACCGAGCCCGCGATCCAGCAGCTCTACCGCCGCTACGTGGTCGCCTTCGATACGATCATCCGGCCCGCGTACCTCGGGCTCGCCATGGAGACGAACCTGATCAAAGCCGCGGCGCCCGCGCCGTTGTACGACGCCGTGGTCGCCATGACGAACGCCGCCGCCGCCGATGTGCATGCCGTGGACCCCGGGCGTCCGCTCTTCGTGAGCGTGCAGGTGGAGGTGGCGTGGGGCCGGCTCACCGGCACCGGCGCCTTCGTGGGCGTCGCGCAGGACTTCATCGATTTCCCCTTCGCAACCTCGCTGGGACTGTCGTCATACCCCTACCTCGGCGGCTTTACCGATCCGTCGCAGCTGAGCGACGACTACTACGCGCGCCTGGTCGCGGGGCGGACGACGCCCGTCATGGTCGTCGAGGGAGGCTGGGCGTCGGCATCGGCGGGCACCTTCGTGAGCGATCCGACGAAGCAGGCACGCTACCTCGCGCGGCAGCGCGAGCTGCTCGACCGAGCGAACGCGATCGGCCTCTTCCAGATCACGTTCACGGACATCGACACGACGGGGTTCCACCTCCCCCCGGGATCGATCCTCCCGCTGTTCACCACGCTCGGGCTGGTGGACGACAATCTGGTTCCGAAGCCCGCGCTCGCGACGTGGGACAGCACGTTCGCGAGGACGCTGGTGCCCTAGCCGCTCGCTCGATCCGCGGCGGGCGGCGCGTGCCGCCGGTCCATGTGGTGCGCCTTCCGTCCGCCGCGCGACATGCGCTGCGTGGTCGCCTCGCGGCCGCGGAGGAACGCCGCCAGCTCCACCGCGCGGTCCACGAGCTGCCCCGACGCTTCGCGCAGCTCCTCGCTCTGCTGTACGAACTCGACGTTCTTCTCCATGTCCTCCGCGCTCCAGCCGCGCGAGTGCGCGATGAAGGGGAATTGCGGGAAGGAGAAACCGAGCTCGGAGAAGAAGGACAACATCTCGCCCGCCACCGATTGGATGTTGTCCTGGCCAAAGGTGATGATGAACGCGGCCACTTTGTCGCGAATGAGCACGTTGTCGCGGATGGTGATCTGGTTCTGCACGCAGTTCATGCGCTCCGCCATTTTGAAATAGAGCGAGCTGGCCGAGCCCCAACGGATCGGCGTCGAGAGCACGAGCACGTCGCACCGGTGCACGAGCGCTTCGTACACGCCATCGAGCTCGTCGGCGGGATCCATCTGCGTGATCGAGCAGGGCCAAGTGCAGGCGTGCGCGCTCTTCGAGTAGTAGCCCTCGCAGTGACGGAACTTGAGCGCGTTGAGCTTGATCAGTTGCGTCTCGCAGCCGTGCTCCGCCGCGTGCGCGAGCGCGACCTCGAGGAGCGCATCGGAGGTGGAATAGCGCGGGTACTCCGCGTCCATCGCCGTCGTGGACAGCCCGAGCACGCGCACGGCTCCCGTGTGCCGCTCGATCGGCCGTGTGAGCGGGTGGCGCTCGTGGGGCGGCTTGTGCCGGGTGGTCGCGGGCTCGGCCCGTACGTGGAGATGACCGCCGTCGACGCGGAACTCGTAGCGCGGCACCCGGTCGTCCTCGTAGCCGGGCTCTCCTTCGCCGGTCACGCGGTGGAACTTGTCGTGATGCCTGGGGCAGACGAGATACTCGCCGTCGAGCACCCCGTCGCCGAGCGGACCGCCGGCGTGATTGCAGATGCCGGAGACGACGCCGAAGGCGCCATCCTTGTACGAGACCGCCACCGTGGTGCGGCCGACCATGGCCTCGCGGAGCGGCGTCTGGGTGAACGCCGCGACGGGGCCGAGGTCCGCCCAGGTATCGGATCCTGTCATCGGGAGGCTCCTTGCATTGGCCGGCGGTACGCGACGAGCGACGTGCCGGCGAGATGGACGAGCGGCGTCGTCCGGTTCAATTCGTTGAGCGCCTTGAAGACGCCGGCCGCGCGCCACGGTCCGCGGTAGTCGTGCCAGAGGACGACGCCGCCCGGCTTGACCATCCGCAGCGCCTTCGCCGAATCGCTCACCACGTACGAGTAGGCGTGCGACCCGTCCACGAAAAGGAGATCGACGCCGCCCGTATACGGCGTCTCGTCGAACCCTTTGCTGTCGCCGTAGAGCTGCGTGATCTTCGCCTCCACCGGCGTTCCCGTATAGAGGAATCGCGTGAACGTGGATTCTTGAACGCTCACCTTCACATCTGTCGCGCGATCGCCGGGCGCCGCGACGACGGTGTCGCGCGCGGCGGGCGCGAGCGTGATCGTCACGATGCGGGCGGGCGAAGGCGCGTTCCGCGCCCACAAATAGGTGGTCTTCCCGGTGCAGGTGCCGAATTCGAACAGGCTCGTGGCCCGCTTGGCCATCGCGGCGAGGATCCACGCCTCGAAGTCGCTCGTGCCGCCGACGACGGAAAAGGTCCCGGTGCCGACGAACCACGCTTCGGTAGCCACTGTCGGCCCGCGCTCATCGAACGTGAACGACGGGTCGAACTCCTGCAGCGGGACCTGCCGGATCGGCCAGGGACCGAACCAGCCGCGCTGGCGCTTCTTCGCACGCGCGTTGAGGCGCTCCAGCACGGCATAGACTGCGGCGCCGGCGAGGCCGGCGAGGAACAAGGTCACCGCGACGGATGCGGTGGCAGGATCGCGAGACACTCGATCTCGACGCGGGCGCCGAGCGCGAGCCCGGAGGCGCCGAAGGCGCTGCGCGCCGGCGGATGGCTGGGGAAGAAGGTCGCGTACACGGTGTTCATCGCCCCCCACTCCTGGATGTCGGCGAGCATCACCGTGCATTTCACGACGTCATCCATCGTCGCGCCGTTGGCGGCGAGGAGCGCGCGGATGTTCTCCAGCGCCTGCCGCGTCTCGCCGGTGATCCCGCCGGGAGCGAGCTTGCCGCTGCTGTCGAGGCCGATCTGGCCGGAGAGGTAGATCGTGCCGTCGACGATGACGGCCGAGGAGAAGGGGCGGGCGACCGGGCCGGGCATCGGGACGAAGTGGGGCGGGGCGGCGGGGTGGGCGCAGGAGGTGGCGGACAGGACGAGGGCGAGGGGGAGAGCGAACGGCGAGCGCATGAGAGCCTCACAGGAAGGCGCGGGCGGAACTAGTGATATACGCGGGGGGGGAAGGGCAGTCCATGGGCCAACGGCGGTCCGTAGTCCGCAGTCCATAGTCCGTAGGGAGACAGAAGTTGCTGGGAACTCCGCTGTTACGCGCTTCCCTTCCCCGCATACAGCATCACCGCTACCACGTGGCAGGCGCTGCCGGCGAGCACGAAGAGGTGCCACACGGAGTGCACGTAGCGCCGGTGATCGAGCGCGTAGAAGACGACGCCACCGGTGTAGAGCAGGCCCCCCGCGAGGAGCCACAGGAGACCCGCGCGGGAAACGTTCACGACGAGCGGCTTGAGCGCGATCACGACGAGCCAGCCGATCACCAGGTATACGGCCGTCGATAGGCGCGGGTGGCGGAAGCCGCGCACGGATTTCAGCGTGATGCCGAGGGCGGCGAGCGCCCAGACGAGACCGAGTAGGGTCCAGCCCCAGGGGCCGCGGAGCGCGCCGAGGGCGAAGGGCGTGTAGGTGCCGGCGATGAGCAGGAAGATCGCGCCGTGGTCGAGCACGCGGAACACGCGCTTGGCCCGCGAGGGGGGCAGCGCGTGGTACAACGTGGACGCGGCGTAGAGCGCGACGAGGGTCGCCGCGAAGATGCTGGAGCCGACGACGCGCCAGGCGCCGTCATGTGCGGCCGCGATGATGAGCAAGGGCGCCGCCGCCAGGCTCGCGGCGAGACCGACGCCGTGCGTGACGCTGTTCGCGATCTCCTCGCCGAGCGACGGCGGGCGGTGGCCCGTCACGCGCGCCGGCGCGCTCAGCGCCAGGTGGCCGGCACGACCTCGGGCTTCGTCGCCAGGATCGCCGCGCCGGCGCCGATCTCGCGGGCGATCCGGTCGCGGATCGCGCGCAGATCGCGGAAGCCGACGAGCACGCGCGCGTCCTCGTCCCAGAGCGTGAGCCGGAGCGTCTTCACGCTCTGCAGTAATCGAAGGCGCGTCACCCGCTGCAGCGCGGGGATCGCGTCATACGCGCGTTGCAGGTTGTAATTCGGGATCCGGCTGGCCAGGTGGTGGATGTGATGGAGCCCGATGTTCGCGGTGCACCACTGGAGCACCTTCGGCATCGTCAAGTGCGACGCGCCCTCGAGGCCGGCGGCGTAATAATTCCACGCCTCCCGGTAGCGCCAGTAGGTGTCCTCGTACTGGTGCTGCACGTAGAACAGGAAGATCCCCAGCGAGCCGGCGATCAGCGAGATCGGGATCTGGATCAAGAGCAACCGCTCGAGTCCCACCATCCACCACATGCCCGCGACGAGCGCGGCGAGTCCGAGATTCGTCAGCTGCACGCCGAGCAGTTCGCGCTTCCAACTGCGCGGCACATCGAAGGGCAGTCGGTGCTTGAGCCCGAACTGCCAGATCGGCCCCACGATGAGCAGCACCACCGGATGA
Source organism: Gemmatimonadaceae bacterium (assembly GCA_043762555.1). Taxonomy (GTDB): domain Bacteria; phylum Gemmatimonadota; class Gemmatimonadetes; order Gemmatimonadales; family Gemmatimonadaceae; genus DATKOH01. The sequence continues at coordinate 5,887 of JAYUMO010000394.1, forward strand.
CGGTACATCCGGTAGAGCAGCCGCTTGAGGCGCGACCGGCTGAGATACTCGCGCACGGTGAGCGTGTCGATGTCGCCGAGCCCGCGGACATCGAGATTCCCCGACGTGGCGTGGTGGATCGCGTGCGTCCGCCGCCAATAGCTATACGGCACCAGCGTGACGACGCCGAGCACCCCGCCCACCACGTTGTTCGCCCGCTGATCCCGGAAGAACGATCCGTGCCCGCAGTCGTGCTGCAGCATGAAGAGTCGCATCGTCATCGCGGCCGCGGGCAGCGCGAGCAGCAACGTCAGCCAATAGCCGACCGAGAGACTCCAGACCATCGCGGCCCAGCACACGGCGAGCAGGAGCGCGGTGGTCGCCAGCTGGAACGCGCTCTTCCAGGCGACGGGATGCCGGTAGGGCGCGAGCACGGCGTTCCAGTCGGCGGGCGCGGGCGCAGCGGCGCTGATCGGTGGCGATTCGAGTGACATCGGCAATCCTCGGCGAGCACGGTTCAGATGGGTAGCAGCGCGGCGCCCGGGGGGAAGAGGCCCGCGCTCCTACTGTGTAAGATACTACCAGGGAGGCCGCCGCGTCGGCCGACGGACGAAGAAAGGTCAGAACCGGTAGCTCAGGCTCGAATACAGGGCGTTACTGCTCTCGGCGCCGCCGTTGGTGTTCGTCGCCGACAGCACCAGGTACCACGCGCGCCCAAGACTCAGATCCGCATCGAGACCCAGCCAGTGCACCTCATTCTCCGGCGCCACGAAGGCGGCGGCGCCCGGCGCCGGATGCTCGAGACGCACGCCGCCGTTGAGCTCGAGCCGTAACCCCCAGAGCGGATCGAAACCGTACGCGCCGGCGACGAGCCACCCATTCGTGGTGGTACTCGTGTAGTACGTCGTGCGCGCGCGGATCTGCGCCTCCATCGGGAGTCCCGGGACGATGATGGCCGACCCGGTGTACACCACGGCGCTTCCCGACGGACCGCCGCTGCTAAGCCGGGCGTCGAGGCCCAGGCGGAGGCTCGGCGACGGGTTCATCGACATTCCCACCCACGCGCCTTGCCGGAACCGATCGTCGAACTGATTTTCGGCGGTCACCGTGTCGCGATAGAGCCGCACCGCGCGCCGGTTGTCGAAGCCCGCGTGCAGATAGCTGGTAGGGGAGAGGGTGAGCTGAACGGTCGCCAGCGTGCTCGTGGCCTGGACCGTCGGCTCCCCCGCCGCGCGCTTCCAACCGCGATTATAGTCGAGCTCCTGCGTGGCGTAGAGATAAACCCGCGGATCGGCGTAGGTCAGTTGCCCGAACAGGAATTCGCGGTTGATCGAGCTGCCCGCGTAGCTGCCGACCCCGCCGAGCGTGACCGCCCATCGCTGCGGATCCGTCGCGGCCGCGCCCGCGGCCGCCCCCGTCGTTGTGGTGGGGTCGATCGCGGGGAGCGGATGGTGAAGCCGGACGTAGGCGCCGTACTCGCGGACGAGCGTGGAAAAGCCCATCGTCACCGGCGCCGGCTGTGACCCGACGAACGTCCCCACCCCCCAGCGGGACTTGTCCAGCTGCACGGCGGCTCCGTCGAAGAGGCTCACCGGCGAGAGGGCGCTCGAGAACTGCCGGCCGAGCGTGACACTCACCCCGGATCGCGTATCCGACCAATTCACATTCGCCTGGTAAACGCGCGTCCCGGCGTCGTTGCTCGAGATCGCGGGCGACGTATACGTGCGGCGGGCGCGGGCGTCGACGATGAAGGAGAGCGGCGTTCCGGACACTCTCGCCCCCTGCGCGCGCAGCTCGAGCGCGGGCTGCGACATGCTCCCCTCCGTACTGCCGAGCGGCGCGACCATCTGGTAACTCACACCGACGCGTCCGCGCACGCCCTGATCGCGGAGTGACGGCGCGAGCGAGCCTCCGACGAGGCCGAGCGGCGCCACGACGACGCTTTCCGCCGGCGTGATCGAGAAGCACACGGTGTCGCCCGCCGTTATCACCCCGGAATCGCTCGAGAAGTCGCTGGATGCCGAGTGCCAGGACACGTAGCTGACGTGCAATTCCGCGATCGGGACGCCCCCCTTCATGACGAGCACCCGACTCCGCCCGGTGAGTCCGTCTTGGCTCCCGGCTCCGAGGTAGACGGTGAGCGTCGTCACGTAGGTGACGACGGTGCGGCCGGGGAGCGAATCGGGGACCGCCGCCGCGGCCGGCGCCTGCGCCGAGCCCACCCGCGCTCCGAGCGTGAGTAGGCAACACGCGAGCGCGACCGCCGGGACACTCGGCTGCTTGCGCATCAACCCCCGCCCTGCCCCGTGGGATGGCAGCTGTAGCACTGCTGGTCGGTGTAATTCTTCCCGTGCGTGTCGCCGTGACAGGTGCGGCAGCTGAAC
>JAYUMO010000395.1:0-9126 GCA_043762555.1 Gemmatimonadaceae bacterium
ACCAGTACGACCCAGACGACATCCAGCGCGAGCTCGGCGACACTTCGGGCCCAGGCCAAGAGCAGGGCGGAAGCGCCGACCCACACGCCAAGCGCCGCCGGGCGAGCCCACATCCGGTGCTTGAAGAAGCCATACCCCACAGCGATCAGTGTTGCGCCGACCAGCACAAGAGTAGCCACAACGAACGCGGTCTCCCCGCCTCGCATGACGCGGCCATCCAGCGTGATCACCGGCGTGGAGAGGACGGAGAACGCTCCGATCAAGAAGCCCGCGCCGACAAACATCGACAGCACGGATCCGATGCCGAGGAGGACCGGGCGGGCCGGCAGCGGAGCGGCGCCCCCCGGAGCGACGGCGGGATCGCGCGGCAGATCGGCAGAGTGGTCCATTGTCGTCGGAAGCTACGCGGGCCGGTGGCCGGCACCACCCCCGCGATGCACCGAGGGCCGCTCGCGCACTTCGCGAACGGCCCTCGGTGGTATTGATGGAGGCGCGGGGAATCGAACCCCGGTCCGAGACAAGATCCGCCACAGCGTCTACGTGCGTAGCTCACCCGTTTGGGTCTCCAGCCGCTGGCCGATGAGCCGCCGTCGTCTGGACAAGTCTTCTAAAGCTTCGCGCGCTTCCGGAAGACGCGACAGAGCGCTATCCCGAATTTACGATACCCATAGAACCGCCTCAGGAGAGCTTCCCTATGGGCAGGTGCGGTAACCGAAGTTACGCAGCCAGGGCCAAGTTAGAGTTGGCAGTTGTAGAATTTCCCGAGGGATTTACCAGGACCCGAGAACCTGGGCACGCAGCCACAACTTCACCCACCCCGTCGAAGCCGTTCGCCCCCATGTGGAAAAGTGAATGTGTGGACAATATCGCCCCGGAGAGCCAAAGTCAACCGCAACCGAATTAGTACGCCACTTTAAGCAAATATTGTAAGGCTAAGCAGCGTCTACCTTTGGTGTAGCGTACTTCACGCAATTCTTCCCTTCGTGCTTCGCCGCATACAGCGCGTCATCGGCCGCCTTGAAGAGCCCCTCCTGTCCGAAGACACTGTCCGGGTGGCTCGCCACGCCGAAGGAGACCGTCACCTGGATCGTCCGCCCGTCGTTCAACTTGACGCGCATCTCCTCGACCGCTCGGCGAAGGCGGTCCGCAACCTCCACCGCCCGCTTCCCGTCCGTCTGGGGGAGCACCACCGCCAGCTCCTCCCCCCCGTAGCGCGCGCACATGTCCATGTCGCGGACGCCCGCCTGGAAGGCCTTGGCCACCGCCTTGAGCACCTCGTCGCCCGCTTCGTGGCCGAAGGTGTCGTTGACCCCCTTGAAGTTATCCACATCGGCGAGGATCAGCGACGTCTTCTGCCCGAAGCGATCGCTGGCCGCCATCAGTGATTTCATCCGGTCGTCGAAGGCATGCCGATTGGCCAGTCCCGTGAGGGCGTCACGGGTGGCCTGCCCCTTCCGCAGCTCGAGCTCGCGCACGGCCTTCACGGCCGTGTGCGCGAACTTGGCGAGCGGCTTGAGCAGTGCGGTCTCGACGGCGGTGATCTGGGCGGGCTCGTCGCCCATCACCACGATGGCGCCCACGACATCGTCGTCCTTCACGAGCGGGACGGCCGCCGCCGATCCCGGGCGGGCTCCCGGCTCGTTGGCCGAGAAGAGGGGGATGCCGGCGCTCCTGAAATTCTCGCGCAGCACCGGCGTCGCCATCGGGCGGCACACCATGCCCGCGAGCGAATCGCGGGAGACGACGGGGGGCGCCACGCCCCGCGGCTCCATGTGCGCGACCACGCCCGTCTCCGTGTCCGCGTTCCAGAACACGAGGGCCGCGGCCGAGGCGCCCGACACCTGCTGCGCCGCACGGCAGATCTCCGCGGCGAGCGGACCGCTCGCCTGATGTTTCTGGATCTTCTCCACCGCGTCGGCCACCTCTTCCGCCTTGCCCTGGTAACGGCGCGTCTCGCGCCCGTCGTGCAGCAGATGGAGGAGCTGGGCGAGCGTCTCGCCGAAGCCCCGGAGCGACTGCTTGGCGCGGTCGCGCGCGAAGGTCTGCCGGTTGGCCGCGTAGACGCCGAGCGCGCCGTGGAAGCGACCCTCGGCGCCGGCGGGGATCGCGATGAAGTAGTTGGGCTCGTTGTCGTAGTTCGTGGCGGTGCCGCCGAGCACCGCGGAGTGAACGAGGGTGTCCACCGGCGGCTTGGTCTCCAGGTCGAGCGCTCCGGTCTCGCGCACGGCGGCGGCGAAGGGCGTCACCTGGTCCGTGTCCTCCGAGTGCTGCCAGAGCGCCACTTCATCGGCGCCGAGCGCGTCGCGAATGTCGCGAAGGAAGCGTCGGATCACGTCGTGCTCCAGCCGGGCCACGTGCTTGTCCTGCCCCGCGAGCTCCACCCGCTTCGCGGGCGCGCCACTCGCGCGCGGGACCGGCGTCTCGGAGAGGCCGCGTCCGCGCGACAACTCGCCGGCGGGGCGGACGCGCGCGTGATCGCCGGTGACCGGGCGTCCCGGACGCACCGGCGTCTCGCGCTCCCGCGCTCCGCGGGCCGGCCCACGCGCGGCGCTCGCCTCGGCCCGCGCGGAGTCGCGTCGCGCCACCATGCCGGTGATCATCGCGAGGAAGACCATCGAGATGACCCACGCCAGCAGCGAGGACGCCATCGGATGCGGGAGGTTCGGATCGAACATCACGACGCCGGCACAGACGGCACCGGTCACGATGCCGCCGATCAGCGGTCCGATCCGCCAGGTGACCGCCGCCGCGATCAGCGCCGCGAGGGTGGCGGTGTAGGATTGGACCTCGGAGACCGCGACGACGCCCAACGTCGTGACGATGACGAGGGCGATGGAGACGCGGGGCGCGGCGGGACGGGCGAAGAGCGCGGGGTCGAGGCCCACGGGGGACTCAGGCGTGATTGATGCGCGATGCGGCACAGGCCGCACCGAATCCATTGTCGATGTTGACGACGGTGACGCCGGAGGCGCAACTGTTGAGCATGCCGAGCAGCGCCGCGACCCCGCCGAAGCTCGCGCCGTAGCCGACGCTCGTCGGCACCGCGATCACCGGCGCGGCGACGAGCCCGCCGACCACGCTCGCGAGCGCGCCCTCCATGCCGGCGACCACGATCACCACCGTCGCCGAGCCCAGCGCGTCGCCCTGCGCGAGCACGCGATGGAGGCCGGCGACGCCGACGTCGGTGAGTCGCGCCACGCTGTTGCCGAGCGCCCTCGCGGTGACCGCGGCCTCCTCCGCCACCGGGATGTCGCTCGTGCCCGCGGTGACGATCAACACCGTGCCCCGCCCGGCGGGCGGCGGCACGCGCGGCGGGAGGTGCGCGGTGCGCGCCACGGTGTCGAGCGTCGCGGCCGGAAAGCGCGCGGCGATCGCCGCGTGCATCGAAGGCGGCACGCGCGTCGCGAGGAAGCCATCGCCGTGCGCCGCGATGCGCTCGGCGATCGCGACCACCTGCTCGGGCGTCTTCCCCTCGGCGTAGATCACTTCGGGGTAGCCGTTGCGGATCGCGCGGTGGTGATCGATCGTCGCGAAGGGGAGCGACTCACTGTCGGCGCGCGAGAGACGGCGGAGCGCGTCGTCGGCGCCCGTCTCTCCCCCCGCGACCTCGCGCAGGAGAGCGAGTACGTGCTCGCGCATCACGCGACGGCCGTCTCCGCGAGCAGGTCGCCGCGCTCGGCGGCGCGGAGATAGTCGCCGAAGATCACTTCGACCTCCGTGAGCGCGGTGACCGCGTGGAGACGCTTCCGCAGGTCGGCCGATCCCGGCAGCCCCTTCACGTACCAGCCGAGATGCTTGCGGAATTCGATCGCCGCGCCGCGCGGGTCGGGCTCGTACGCGGCGGCCAAGTGCGCGTGCTCGAGCGCGATGGCGAAGCGGTCGGCGACCAGCGGGGCGTCGGGCATCGGGCGTCCGTCGAGCAGCGCGCGCGCCTGCGTGAAGATCCATGGCTGGCCGAAGGAGCCGCGCGCGATCATTACGCCGGCGCATCCGGTCTCCCGATGCATTCGGAGCACATCGTGCGCGGTGTGGATGTCGCCGTTGCCAAGCACGGGGATGTCGAGCGCTTGCGACACCGCCGCGATCTCGTCCCACCGCGCGTTGCCGGTGTACATCTGCGCGCGCGTGCGCGGGTGGAGCGCGAGCACGGAGGCGCCCGCGTCCTGGCAGCGCAGTGCGATCTCCACCGGATCGCGCACCTCTTCGCTCCAGCCGCTCCGGATCTTCACGGTGACCGGGAGCGGCGTGTGCGCGCGCACCGCGCGAATGACGCCGGTTACGAGGCCGAGATCCTTGAGGCAGCCCGAGCCGCCGTTCCGCTTCACGACCTTCGTCACCGGGCAGCCGAAGTTGATGTCGATGAACTCGGGTGCGAAGACGTCGGTGACGAACGCCGCCGCCTCGCCCATCGCCTCCGCCTCGGCGCCGAAGATCTGCACACCGATCGGCCGCTCCTCGTCGCCGAAGCGCAGCTTCGCGATCGTGGCCGCGTTCTCCCGCCGGATCCCCTCCGCCGAGAGGAACTCGGTGACGACCACGTCCGCGCCGAAGCGGCGGCAGAGCCGCCGGAAGGGCGACTCCGACACCCCCGCCATGGGCGCGAGGTAGAGGGGCACGTCGTGGGGGAGCGCGATCGGGAAGAGGGGCATGTGTTGAAGGCTAACGCCGGCTGCAACTCCATGCAACGCAGATATTTGACTTCACTTTTCGCGCGGCGTAGCTTACCACGTCCGAGCGCCCTCCCCGGGGGGCGCGCTAGGGGTCGCCGTCGCGTGCCGAGGTCATTCGCTCATGGAACTGCGCCAGTTCTTCGCCGAGGATGCGATCAAGCTCGATCTCGTCGGCACGACGAAGGACGAGATCCTGAAAGAGCTGATCGCGTTGCTGCGGCTCGACGAGAAGTCCGAGGGGATGCTCTTCAAGATGCTCAAGCGGCGCGAGAACCTCGGCTCCACCGGGATCGGGCGCGGGATCGCGATTCCGCACTGCCGGTCGCTCGTGGTGAACAAGCTGCGGGTGGCCTTCGGGCGGAAGGGATCGGGCGTGGACTTCAAGGCGATCGACGAGCGGCCGGTGCAGTTCTTCTTCCTGATCGTGGCGCCGCCGCTCGAGGTCTCCAACCAGTATCTGCCGGTGCTGGGGAAGATCGCGCAGTTCAGCAAGGAAGCCGACGTCCCGCAGCGTCTGCTCGGGCTCACCGAGCCGAAGCAGTTCCTGGCGCTCCTGGAGGAGAAGGGCGTCTGAGTGCACGCCGGCGCGCGGCGCCGGTCACTCCCATTCGATCGTCGCGGGCGGCTTGGAGCTCACGTCGTAAACGACGCGGTTCACGCCGTCCACTTCGTTCATGATCCGGGTGGAGATCGCGCCGAGCACGTCGTGCGGGAAGGGGAACCAGTCGGCGGTCATCCCGTCCTGGCTCGTGACGGCGCGGAGGGCGACCACGTTCTCGTACGTGCGCTCGTCGCCCATCACCCCCACGCTGCGCACCGGCAGCAGCACCGCGAAGGCCTGCCAGATCTCGTCGTAGAGGCCGGCCTCGCGGATCCCCTCGAGATAGAGCGCGTCGGCCTTGCGCAGCGTGTCGAGCTTGGCGCGCGTGACGTCGCTCAAAATGCGAATGGCGAGACCCGGACCCGGGAAGGGGTGACGGCCCACCATCTCGTCGGGGAGGCCGAGCTCGCGCCCCACCTGACGCACCTCGTCCTTGAACAGCTCGCGCAGCGGCTCGATCAACTTGAACTTCATGCCGGGCTTGAGGCCGCCCACGTTGTGGTGGGTCTTGATCGTCACACTCGGGCCGCCGTGCGGCGACGCCGACTCGATCACGTCGGGGTAGAGCGTGCCCTGCACCAGGAACTCGACGTCCTTTTTATTCCCCACCCCGGCGGCCGTCTCTTCGAATACATCAATGAATGTGTGGCCGATGCGCCGCCGCTTCTCCTCGGGATCCTCCACTCCCTTGAGCGCCGTGAGGAAGCGCTCCGTGGCATCCACGGTGATGAGCTTGATGCCGAGGTGGGCGCGGAAGGTGCGCTCCACCTGCTCCCGCTCGTGGAGCCGGAGCAGCCCGTGGTCCACGAAGATGCAGGTGAGCTGTTCACCGATCGCCCGGTGCACGAGCGCGGCTGCGACCGCGGAATCGACGCCGCCGGAGAGGCCGCAGATCACGCGCGCCTTGCCGGCGGCGTGGCGCACCTTGGCGATCTCGTCCTCGATGAACTTGCCCGCGGTCCAGCTCGGCTCGGCGTGGCAGATCTCGAAGAGGAAATTCGCGATGATCTCGCGCCCGCGCGGCGTGTGCGCCACCTCGGGATGGAACTGCACGCCGAACACCGGTTTCTTCTCGTGGCGGATCCCCGCGACCGGTGCGTTGGGGCTCCCCGCCGTCAAGCGATATCCGGCCGGCACCGCTTCCACGTTGTCCCCGTGGCTCGCCCAGACGGTCATCGCTTCGCCGGCGGCAAAGCCGGTGAAGATACCCGCGGGCTCGAGCACCGTCAGCTCCGCGCGGCCGTACTCCCGCCGGCCGGAGCGCGTGACCGGCGCGCCCTCGAGATACGCGATAAGCTGCATGCCGTAGCAGATGCCGAGCACCGGCGCGATGTCGAGGATCGCCTTATCCGCCGACGGCACGCTTTCGCCGTACACCGAGTTCGGGCCGCCGCTCAGGATGATGCCGGTGGGCTTCCACGCGCGGATCCACTCGACGGTGCGCGTGGGCGGGTGGATCTCCGAGTACACGCGCGCTTCCCGCACGCGGCGCGCGATGAGCTGGGTGAACTGGGAGCCGTAGTCGAGGATCAGGATGCGGCTGGTCACGCGCGAGGCTCGCTCACCGGGGCCATTCCGCGGCCGGCAGGCTGATGAACTCCACGCGGCGGGTGTCGAGATCGAGGATCGCCGCGCTCGGCGCGCCGAACACCCATCCGCACGCCTCACCCGGATTGATCATCAAGGAATCGCCCGCGCTCCGCATCTGATGCTGGTGCGTGAAGCCGTGGATGACGACCGCGTGCTCGGCGATCGACCGTTCGCTCACCTCGCCGAGGTCGTGCACGAGGAGGATGCGCACGCCGGAGACCTCCACGCTGTGCGGCGATTCGAAGAGCTCGATCCCCATGCCGCGCGCCGCTTCCATACGCAGTCCTTCGTGATCGCCATCATTGCGCCCGAAAACGCCGGCGAGGGTGAGCCCCGCGTCGAGCATGGGGCGGAGCGAGAAGGGGGCGCAGTAGTCCCCCGCGTGCAGCACGAGGCCCGCGCCCCCTTCGCGGAAGCGGCGGCTGAATTCGGCCACGGCCGGCACCCGGTCATGCGTGTCCGCGATCACACCGACGCGCATCAGGATGTCCTCCAGTCAGGGTCGGCGGCCTCGAGACGCACGAGATCCTCGTAGCGCTCGCGCGCGGTCACGATAGCGAAGCGGTCGCCGTCCACCAACACCTCGGCGGGGCGCGGCCGGGCGTTGTAGTTGGACGCCATCACGAACCCATACGCGCCCGCGGAGCGGACGGCGAGCAGGTCGCCCTCGTTCACCTGCTCCATCTCCCGGTCGAGCGCCACGAAATCGCCGCTCTCGCAAACGGGGCCGACGACGTCCGCCGTCATCCGGCCCTCGCGCGGACGCACTGCTTGCACCAAGTGGTACGCGTTGTAGTGCGAAGGGCGGAGCAGATCGTTCATGCCGGCGTCGATGATCACGTAGTCGCGGCCGCCGCTGTGCTTGCGATAGAGCACGCGCGCCACGAGCACGCCGGCGTTGCCGACGAGGAAGCGGCCGGGCTCCACGAGCAGCGTGAGCCCCGACGGCGCGACGAGCGGCAGCACGGCCTCCGCGAACGCCTGCACGTCCATCGGCATCTCGGTGTCGTAGGTGACCGCGAGCCCGCCGCCGATGTCGCAATAGCGCAGCTCCGCCGCCCCGGCGGCGCGGAGTTCTCGATGGAGCTCGAGCAGCCGCGTGAGCCCCTCGCGATAGGGATCGAGATGCGAGAGCTGCGAGCCGATGTGCATGTCCAGTCCACACAGCTTCACGTGACGCATCGAGAGCGCGAGCCGCGCGACGGCCATCGCCTCGGCGATCGGGATGCCGAACTTGTTCCCGCGCTCGCCGGTGCGGATGTAGAGGTGCGTGTCCACGCTAACCTCGGGATTCACGCGCAGCGCGATCGGCGCCACGGTACCGCTCTCCGCGGCCACGCGGTCGAGCAGGCGGAGCTCGCTCTCCGATTCCACGTTCACGAGCAGGACGCCGGCCGCGAGCGCCTCGCGCAGCTCGGCCGCCGTCTTCCCCACCCCGCTGAACACGATGTCGCCACCGCCGAAGCCGGCCCGCTGCGCGCGGAACAATTCGCCCCCCGAGACGATGTCCACCCCCGCGCCCAGCTCGCGCAGCAGTCGGAGCACGGCGAGGTTCGAGTTCGCCTTCACGCTGTAGTGCACGCGATGGGGCACCGGTGCGAGCGCGCGGCGCAGCCGATCATACGCATCGCGGATGGCGCCCGCGCTGTACACGTAAGTGGGCGTTCCCGCCGCCTCGGCGACGCGCGCGAGCGAAACGCCTTCGCACGCGAGCGCGCCGTCCACGCGGGTGAACCCGGGGGTCAGTACGCCTTCGCCCACAGCGCTTCCTCCGTGGCCGGCGCGCCGCACTTGAGACAGGCCGCGGGCTTCTCGGGCGAGCGGAACTCTTCGTCGGGAAGCACGCGGATCGTCGCCTTGGTCTCCTCTTTGATCGCACTCTCGCACGCCACGCCACCGCACCAGCCGGCGTAGACGAACGCCCCCGCGCCGTCCATCACCTCGCGGAAGCGCGCGTACGTGATCGCGCCGCGGATCGAGTTGGCCTCGCGGCGCTCGCGCGCCGCCGCGAGCATCGCGTCCTGCATCGCGGTGAGCGTCGTGCGGAGCTCGGTGCCGATGCCGGCGAGCGGGACGAAGCGCTTCTCACCGCCGTCGCGCCGCACGACCACCGCCTGCTGCTTGTCGAGATCGCGCGGCCCGATCTCGAGGCGCACCGGGACGCCGCGCATCTCCCATTCGTAGTACTTGGCGCCGGGCTTCAGCGTCTCGCGCGCGTCCACGTGGATGCGCAGCCGAGTGTCACCGAGCGCGAAGTCGCCGAGC
>JAYUMO010000396.1:0-2471 GCA_043762555.1 Gemmatimonadaceae bacterium
ATGAAGCGCGCCCCCGGCGGCCCGAAGTAGCGTGTGGCCGCGTCGGCCGCCGCCGCGTGCGACGCCGCGAGTCCGTCGCGGCCCAGCGCGTGCAGGTACACCAGGTTCGCCCCCAGATAGATCGCGACCACGATCGCGATCCCGATCCCGAGCGAGCGCGGGATCGTGCGCTGCGGATCGCGCACCTCCCCCGCCACCATGTTCATCTGCTGCCAGCCGCCGATCGTGAAGAGCACGGGCACGAACGCCGCGCCGAGGGCGAGCAGCAACGGCGTGCGCGCCGCCGGGGCGTCGCTCACCGGCGCCGGCGCGCCGACGTGGCCCCACAGCACGAGCCCGCCCACGATCAGCGCGCCGAGCGCCGCCAGCTTCGCCATCGTCAGCACGTTCTGCACCATCACGCCGGGCTTCACGCCCAGGTAGTTCACGGTCGACAACAGGAGGATCACTGCCGCGGCGACGACGTTCCGCCCGCCCACCGGCGCGAGATCCACGAACAAAAAGCGTTCGAGGTAGCCCGCGAATCCCACCGCCACCGCCGCGATCGCGCCGGTGGCGATCAACGTCAGGATCATCCACCCATAAAGGAATGCGGCGAGTTTCCCGAACGCTTCCCGAACGTACACGTAGGGCCCGCCGGCGTCGGGGAGCATCGCGCCGAGCTCCGCATAGCTGAGCGCCCCCGCGATCGCCACCACGCCGCCAATGGCCCACACGGCGAGCACCCAGTTCGCCGACGGGAGCGCGCGCGCGGACACCGAGGGGGTGAAGAAGATCCCGCTCCCGATCGTCCCGCCCACGACCAACATCGACGTGGAGAAAACGCCGAGCTCTCGGCGCAGCGACCCGCCGGCGGGCGCGCTCACACCACCGTCAGCGCGCGCTGGAACTCCCGCGGCGTGATCGTGAGACGGCCGGCGTCATCGAGGAAGGCGTTCACCTCGCTGCGCACGCCGATCTCGCCGGGGATGTACACCCCCGGCTCGATCGAGAAGCCGGCGCCGGGGACGAGTAGCCGCTCCTCGCGCGTCTCGAAGTTGTCGATGTGCGGCCCGGCGCCGTGCAGCTGGCGCGCGTCGATCGAGTGCCCGGTGCGGTGCGTGAAGAACTTCCCGAGTCCGGCCTTCGTGATCACCGCGCGCGCCGCGTCGTCGATCTCGCCGCCGCGCACCGGTCCGCCGCCGGCGACGAGTGTCGTGAGCTTCGCGATCGCCGCGTCGCGCGCGTCGCGCACCGCGGTCCACAGTTCCGTCGCGCGCGCGCTCGGCGCGCCGAGCGAGGCCATCCACGTCTGGTCGGCGTAGATGCCTTGCGGCTCCCGCGCCCACAGATCGATCAGCAGCAGCTCGCCCTTCGCCAGCCGCCGCGGGCGCTTCTCGCTCGGCCCGTAGTGCGGATCGGCGGCGTTCGCGCCGGCGGCGACGATCGCTTCGTGATCGAACTCGAGGCCGGCTGCGGTGAACCGGCCGCTGAGGAACGCTTGGACCTCGTGCTCCATCACGGCCTCTCCCTTCCCCATTCGCTCCCCAACGACCACGAAGGCGTCGCGCGCCGTCTGGGCCACCACTTCGGCCGCGCGCACGTGCGCCTGCATCTGCGCCGCCGTCCACACCGCGTAGAAGCGGGTGACGATCTCGCCGGAGCAGACGACCGTCGCCCCCGCCGCGCGCACCAGCTCGAGCACGCCGCCGGGCACGTAGTCCACGTACGGCACCGCGTCGCCCGGGGAGTACTCCATCGCGATCTTCTTCCCGGCGACGAGCGAGCCCACGGCGCGCTCCAGCTCCTGCCAGGTGCTGTAGCGCTCGCGCTTCCACGCGGCCGGCCAGTCGCGCCAGGGGATCTGCTCGATGTTGTGCGTCACCGCCGTGGGCACGCCGGATCGGGGGATGTACGCGAAGATGCGCCGGCTCACCATGCCGCGCAGCGCGAGCGCGCCGTTCGCCACTGGATTGATACCGCGGAAGTCGTACAGCAGCCAGCCGTCGACACCGGCGTCGGCGATCGCACGTTGCAGCCCGGCGAGGGAATCGAGATTCAGCATTGGGGGAATAGAACGCGCGTCGCCGCGCGCGGCCAGGGCGCTACGTCGCGCCGATCGCTCGCCAGTCCACGCGCCATTCGCACCGGCCCTCGCCGCGCGCGCTGCAACGCACGTGATCCACTCGGCCGCTCGCGGCGCCGAAGAGCCGCAACAGCTCGTGCAGCGATTCCTCGTAGTACGTGCAGCCGAGCGATTGCGGCGCGCTCTCCACCGTCACCGACGCGGCGACCTCGAGCAGGAGGTGCCCGCCCGAGCGACGGATGGTGCCGTTCCAGTAGCGCTCCGCGATGCGCCGCGTCTGCTTCAGCGCCATCGGGCGCGCGATGAGCGAGGGGAAGAGCGCGATCGTCTGGCGCACGGGGAGCGGGATGCGCTGGAAGGTCTCCCGCGCCACATAGCGGCCGGCCGCCCGGAAGACAGCCTCGGC
>JAYUMO010000397.1:0-9773 GCA_043762555.1 Gemmatimonadaceae bacterium
TTGGCCGGCGCGCCCGGCGCCGGGTGATTGACCTTCTTCAGGTACACCACCGCCGTGTAGGTATTGAGCTCCTCGAACACGTGGTAGGCGCGCCGGTCCTGCGCGAGCTTCGCCACCGACCACGCCGGATCGGCGGCGTCGCCGAAGACGATCGCACGCGACGGGCACGCCTGCGCGCACGCGGTGGTGAACTCCTCAACCGCCATCTCGCGCCCCTCGAGCTTCGCGCGATGCTCCGTCTCGCGGATGCGCTGCACGCAGAAGGTGCACTTCTCCATCACGCCCTTGCCGCGGACCGTCACGTCGGGATTCAGCTGCCAGTTCATGCGCTCGGGCCACGCGTACTGCGGTCGGTCCGTCTCACCGTAGCCGAACCAATTGAAGTAGCGCACCTTGTACGGGCAGTTGTTGGAGCAGTAGCGCGTGCCGACGCAGCGATTGTATACCTGCACGTTCAGCCCGTCGGGCGAATGGTAGGTGGCGTACACCGGGCACACCGGCTCGCAGGGCGCGTTGCCGCAGTGCTGGCAAAGCATCGGGACGAAGCGCGCCTCGACGTCGCCGCCGTCCTCCCCGCCCTCCCAATAGCGCTCCAGGCGGATCCAGTTCATCTCGCGCCCGCGCAGGATGTTCCCGCCGGCCTGTCCCTCCAGCCCCGCCGTCGCGCTGTGCTGGTAGGGTGCGCCCACGGTGGGAATGTTGTTCTCCGCGTAGCAGGCGGTGACGCACGCCGAGCAGCCGGTGCAGCGCGCGAGATCCACCGTCATCGCCCAGCGGCGCTTGGCCATGCCGCTCCAATGCGCCGGAGCGTACATGCCGCGCAGATTGTTGTCGCTCGGCAGATCCCCCTGTGCGTCCTGCGCCACCGGCGCGCGGAGGCCGGGGAGGAACGCGTGCGACGCGTCCCCCGGCATGTGCTCTTCCGTCTCCGGCCGCTTCGCCAGCTCCGCGACCGTGACCGCCCGCGCGATCCCGCGACCGTGCTGTCGCGCCGAGCCCTCGGTGGTGACGAGCGGCACGTAGCCGCCGGTCTTGGTGAGCGTGACCTTGGTCGTGGTCCACGCGCGCGCGCCGGACTTCGCGTCGAAGGCGAGCGGCATCGCGTCGCCGGGATTCGCCCCGATCCCCTTGGCGTAGCGGCCGTACGCCGTGTGTCCTTGGCCGAAGGCCATCGCCACGGTGTCCGGCTGCACGCCGTGATAGAGGTACGCGGGGGCGGTGAGCTTCCCCGCCGCGCTCTCCACCGTCACGAGATCGCCGGGGTCGATCCCGAGCCGTTTCGCCGTCGCGGGATGGATCTCGATCACCGACTGCCAGAGGATCTTCGTCACCGGGTCGGGTAGCTCCTGCAGCCACGGCTTGTTCGCGCCGCTACCATCGCCGAGGAGCGCCGAGGCATAGACGTGGAAATAGAAATCGCCGCGGGTGGCGTCCACATTCGCGGCCGGCACCGCGGCACGGAGCTGCGCGCGCTTCACCGCCGTGGAGCGTCTCGGACTGCCGACGCCCACGCCTTTCACGAGCGCGGCGGTGAACGCGGGCTCGCCGCCGGGATAATTCTCGATGAGCGACGTACGGTAGTTCGCGGCCACCGCCCGCCCCTTCGCCTTGAGCCGCGAGATCGCGAGCAGCACGTCCGCCGTCTGCCGCGTGTCGTACACCGGATCCATCCCCGGCTGCTGCAGCGTGAGCACGCCCGGCATCGGCTGTGCGTCGCCCCAGCTCTCGAGCGGGTGATGGTCCGGGAGCACGAGATCGCAGAGCTCGGTGGTCTCGTCGGGGTAGCTCGAGAAACTCACCTTGAACGCCACCTTCGCGAACGCCTCGGCCGCCTTCGCGCTCTTGGGGCTCGTGAACACCGGATTCGCGCCGCGCACGAAGACGATCGGCACCTGGCCGGCGCGCATCCGCTCGAGCGCCTCGTGCACGTCGGCGTCGGTGGAAAGGCCGTCGAAGCTGGTGATCGGCCTCCCCGGGAGCACGGTGCCGCCCACGTTTCCGAGCTCGCGGTTGAGCGCGTTCACCGCGAGCGCGAGATCGGTGGCGTGGCCGCCGCGCCCGCCGGCGACGATCAAGCTCGGCTTCGCCGCCGCGAGCTCCCGCTGCAGCCGCGTGATCTTCGCCGCGTCGGCGCCGCTGGCCTTCGCCGCGGCGGTCGCGCTCATCGTGCCCGCGAGCGCGCTCGCGATGGCGCCCGCGGTGCCGGGCTTGCACGCGATCCACTCGTCGGCGTTCAGTCCGGTGAGCGAGCGGCGCGGTCCAATGTACCAGAAGCGCGGCGCACTCTCGATCGTCGCGCGGGCATCGGCGAAGTCGAGCTGCTGCGATACCGGCGTCCCCCACTCGTCCAGGAAGTCCGCGCTAAAGGAGACGATCAGCTTCGCCGCGCCGAAGTCGAGCGACGGCCACGCGACGCCGTACGACTGCAGGTTCGCCGTGATCGCGCCGAGGTCGGCGATCGGATCCACGCTGTAGTGCGCCGGGATCCCGAAGCCCGCGAGCCAGCCGTCGAGGAATGCCGGGAAGGAACCGGACTCGTGCCGGTTGATGAACACCGCGTTCCCCGCCTGACCTTTGGTCACGGCGTCGCCGAGCTTCTGGCCGACGAGGGAGATCGCTCGCTCCCATGAGACATCGGTGAGCGCGCCCTTCACGCGCACCTTCGGGCCCTTGAAGCGGTCGGGATTGTACAGCCCCTGCACCGCCGACTGGCCACGCGCGCAGAGCGCGCCGCGATTCATCGGGTGCGCCGGATTCCCTTCCAGCTTGAAGGTGCGGCCGTCGCGCGTCTCCATCAGGATGCCGCAGCCCGCCGAGCACTCGCGGCACACCGACGTGTAATAGTTGGAGACCCCGGGCACCGTCTCGTCGGGGCTGACGAGATACGGGATCAACTTGTAGACGCGATCGGTGGTGCAGCCCGACGCGGCGCCGGCCGCGCCCGCCGCGCCGACCACGCCGAGGACCTTCAGGAAATCGCGGCGCCGGACGCCGTCGGGTCGTTCGCGCTCAGTCATGCGGGCGTCCTAGTAGTGGCACGTGGCGCAGTCGTACGCCGCCTTCCACGCCGGATTCACGAGGCCGACGTGGCAATTCACGCACCAGCCCATGCTCAGCGAGGAGTACTGGAAGACGCGCGTCATGTTCTGCACGGGACCGTGACAGGTCTGGCAGGTGACGCCCGCGTTCACGTGCCGCATGTGCGGGAAGTTCACGTAGTCGGGCACCTTGTGCACGCGCTGCCAGGGGATCGGCTGTTTCTTCTTCCAGTAATCCTGAAGCGTTTGGATGCCCGCGCTCGTACGCGCGGGGCGGCCGTTCATCGCCGGTCGGTTGGGCCCGACGACGAGATGGCACCCCATGCACGTGCCCACCGCCGGGATCCCGGGATCGGGCGACTTGTTCGCGCTGAAGTGGCAATACAGACAGTTCATCCCCAGCGTCTGCACGTGCGTCGGGTGCGGGAAGGGGATCGGCTGCACGGGGGCGCGCCCCTGCGGGGTGGACGCTCCGGAGTATCCCCAGGGCGCGCGCTCCGCGATCGTGGTATCGGGCAGACCGGTGCCGGGCGCGGCCGCCTGCAGGTCGGCGGTCGCCGAGGGAATGTTGGCCGAGCGGAGCACGGCGAAGAAGGTGACGGCGACGAGCGCACCGACGATCGCCCAGAAGCTCCGCATGGTCATCGAGCGAGCCGTCCTCGCGGGGGGGGGGAGAGAGCGGATCCGTGAACGAATTCACAAGGCCGCACAAGAACAACGCGCGGAAAATTGTCCGCACGCGGAGCGGGGCGCAAGTGGGACGCTCTGCAATGTCAATGTTCAATAGAAATGTCCCCGGGGGACGCTCTGCAAGCGTCACCCGCCGCCGCGCAGCCGATCGACCGTGCGCAGCACCTCCAGCGCCATCGCGCGCGCGAGCTCGATCTCGCGCGCATCGGGCGCGGCGCGGAAGGCGAGCGAACGCACGGTGCGGAGGATCAGCGCGCGGTTCCGCGTGCGAAAGAACTCGAGCGATGCGAGTGCGCGCTCGGCGTCCGCGAAGAGCCGCTCGAACTGCGCGGCCTCGGCGGGGGGCGCATCTTTGCGCGGCGGCGCGAGCGTGCGCACCGCATCCGGCGCCGCGCAGCGCAATTCGTAGAGCGCCACCAGTACCGCCTGCGCCAGGTTGAGCGAGGGGCGCTCCGCGGTGAGGATCGTGATCACGACCTGCGCGCGGTCGAGCTCCTCGTTCGTGAGCCCCGCGTTTTCACGGCCGAAGACGAGCGCCACTGGGCCGCCGCGCGCGGCCTCGAGGAACGATGGGGCCGCCGTCCGCGGATCGCTCAGCGCCCGCTTCGCCGCGCGGCGGCGCGCCGTGAATCCGGCCACCCGCACGCAATCCGCCAGCGCGTCGTCCAGCGTGTCGTGATGACGGATCCGGCCGACGATGTCGCGCGTCCCGTGGGCGATCGTCTCGATCTTCTGCGCGTCGTACGGCGCCGGCCGCACCAGCGCGAGCTCCGACGCGCCCATGTTCGCCATCGCGCGCACGACAGCGGCGATGTTCACCGGATCTTGCGGCTCGACGAGCACCACCCGGATGGCGGCGAGCGGATCGTACGCGCGGAGCGGCGCGGCGCGGGGCGACGGCATGCGCGCGCAAAGGTGGCCGGGCGCCGCCGCTCCCGCAACGTGCGCGGTTGACCCGTGTCGCGGTTGACCCGCGCGCGCCGCACGCCGACCTTTCCCCTCCCCCGACTCCTCACGTCGCCTTTCGGAGCGCCATGCACTGGATCAGCGATCTCTGGCACCGATTGGCCGATCTGCAGGGCCTCATCCAGTGGGGCGGCTACGCCGTGCTCGTCGCGCTCGTGTTCGCGGAGACCGGCCTCCTCCTCGGATTCTTCCTGCCCGGCGATTCGCTCCTGGTGACGGCCGGGCTGCTCGCGTCCACCGGATTCCTGAACCTGTGGGTGATGGGCGGTCTGTTGATGGCGGCCGCGATCGCGGGCCAGTCCGTCGGCTACGCGATCGGGAAGGCGGCGGGCACCCGTCTGTTCACGCGCGAGGACTCCCTCCTCTTCAAGCGCAGCCATCTGAGGCGCGCCCACGAGTTCTACGAGCGCCACGGCGGGAAGACCGTCGTGATCGCGCGCTTCATGCCGATCTTCCGCACTTTCGTGCCGGTGGTCGCCGGCGCCGCCCACATGGACTTCCGGCGCTACACCATCTTCAACGTGGTCGGCGCGACGCTCTGGGTGTGGGGGATGCTGCTCACCGGTTTCCTGCTCGGCCGCTACATTCCAGGGATCGACCAGCACATCGACCTGGTCATCATCATCGTCATCCTGCTCTCGCTGACGCCCGGCGCCATCGCGTGGCTGCGCCGGCGCCGCGTGCCCGCCCCCAGTCCCTCCACGGAGGATTGACATGGCCTTCACCCTGCCCCCGCTCCCGTACGATCCCGCCGCCCTCGAGCCGCACCTCGACGCGCAGACGATGGGCATCCATCACGGCAAGCACCATCAGGCGTACGTGACGAACCTGAACGCGGCGATCGAGAAAGCGCCTGAGCTCGCCGGGAAGAGCTTGGACGATCTCGTGAAGAACCTGAACGCGGTGCCGGAAGCGGTTCGCGCCGCGGTGCGCAACAACGGCGGCGGTCACTGGAATCACTCGCTCTTCTGGCGCCTGATGGTGCCGAAGAGCGGCGGCGAGCCCAGCGGCGCGGTCGGCGATGCGATCCGGAAGACCTTCGGCGATTTCGCGAAGTTCCGCGAGCAGATGCAGGCCGCGGGACTCGGACGCTTCGGCTCCGGTTGGGCCTGGCTCGTGATGGACGGGAGCGGCGCGCTCAAGATCGAGAGCACGCCGAACCAGGACAATCCGCTCATGGAGGGGAAGACCGTGCTCCTCGGCGTGGACGTGTGGGAGCACGCGTACTATTTGAAGTACCAGAACCGTCGCGCGGACTATCTCGCGGCGTGGTGGAACGTCGTGCATTGGGGCGAGGTCCAGGACCGCTTCGAGGCCGCGAAGAAGAAGTAGCGCGGCACGCTCTTCGGCCGGCGGCGGATCGCGGGATCGCGCTCGCGGGAGCGCGCCCGCGGCCCGCGCCGGCTATCTCTCGCGCGACACGCCGCTCACCAGATCTGTCACGCCGCGCGATCCGCCCTCCGCCGGCTCCTGCTTCGCGCTCAGCCGGCTCACCAGCGGCGGCGCGATGAAGGTGGTGACCATCACCATCAGCGTGAGCGCGCTGAAGAGCTTCACGCTCAGCACGCCGGTGGTGAGCCCGAGCTGCGCGAAGATGAGGCCCACCTCGCCGCGCGGCACCATCGCCACGCCGATGAGCAACTTGCGCCCGCGGAACCACCAGGGCGCGTAGCCCGCCGCGACCTTGCCGAGCACGCCCACCACGATGAGCGCGCCGCCGATCAGGAGGATCGGCCCGCTCGCCAACGCGCGGACATCCACCGACGCCCCGACAACGGCGAAGAAGATCGGCACGAGATAGTGCCCGAGCGTGGTCACGCTCCGCTCGATCGCGCCGCGCTGCGGCGTGCCGTGGAGCACGAGCCCCGCGGCGAAGGCGCCGATGATCATCGCCGAGCCGGAGCGCTCGGCCAGCCAGGCGAGCAGTAGCGCGAAGGCGAGCGCCACCGGCCCGAGCACATCGCCGGTGCGTTGGAAGCGGTCCACCTGCCGCACGATCGGCGGCGCGACGAAATTGCCGACCACCAGCGCCAGCACGATGAAGCCGATGGCCACCGCCGTGATGCGCGCGATCTCGAGCGGCGACACCGAGCCGCCGCTCGCGAGCCCGCTCACGACGGAGAGGATGATGAGCCCGACCACGTCGTCGAGCACCGCCGCGCCGAGCACCACCTGCCCTTCCGGGGAGTCGAGCTGCCCGAGGTCGGCGAGCACGCGCGCCGAGATCCCGATCGACGTGGCGGTGAGCGCCGCGCCGCACACGATCGCGGGGAGCATCGCGACGCCGAGCGCGACCGAGACGCCGTAGCCCAGCGCGAAGGGGAGGACCACGCCCACCCCGCCCACGGCGGTCGCGCTGCCCCCCACCTTTACGAGCGAGCGCACGTCGGTGTGCAGCCCGATCTCGAAGAGCAGGATCAGGACGCCGAGCTCCGCGAGCGCGTGGATGACCGGCTGGTGCGGATCGAGCAACCCGAGCACCGAGTGGCCCAGGAGGACGCCCGCCACCAGCTCGCCGAGCACCGCGGGCTGGCCGGCGCGTTGCGCGAAGGAGCCGAGGAGCTTGGCGCCGACGAGCACCGCGATCAGCGCCGCGAGCACGGTGGTGAAGTCGTCCATCGCGGGCGCGCCGGCGGTCAGCTGGGGGAGATGTCGCCCTCGAGATACGTATAGCCCTCGAGCCCGGCGACGAATTCGGCGATGAAGGTGTTCGCTTCGGCGCGCGAGAGATCCTTCGCCGCGGCCACCTTGCGGCGGAACATCGCCAGCAGATCGGCGGCGCGGAACTGCACGTAGTTGAGCACCTCGGTCACCGTGTCCCCGTGCACGAGGTCCGTCACCTCGTACCCGCTCGCCGAAAGCCGCACGTGCACCGCGTTCGTGTCGCCGAAGAGGTTGTGCAGATCGCCGAGGATCTCCTGGTAGGCGCCGGTGAGGAAGATGCCAAGGATGTACTCCTCGCCCGGCCGGTACGGGTGCAGCTCGAGCGCCGGCCGGCCGTGCTTACCGCCGGTGAAGCGGTCGATCTTGCCGTCCGAATCGCAGGTGACGTCCTGCAGCGTGCCGCGGCGATCGGGTTCCTCGCCGAGGCGATGGATCGGCATGATCGGGAAGAGATGATCGATCGCCCAGCTGTCCGGCAGCGACTGGAAGACGGAGAAATTGCAGAAATAGCGGTCCACCCGTTGCGCTTCCAGCTCATCGATGATGTCCTCGTACTCCTCGCGGTCCCGCTGCGCGATCCGCACGGCGGCGTTGATCGTGGCCGTGTAGAGCTGCTCCGCCAGCGCGCGCCCGCGCAGCGAGAGCACGCCGCTGATGAAGAGCGCCTGCGCGCGCTCCTTGGCGAACGTGGCGTCGTGGTACACCTCGCGCACCGACCGCTCGGAGAGCGACGCGAGCTCCTCGCGCATCTCGTGAAGGATCGGGTGGTCGTCCTCGTTGAGCGCCGGCGCCTCGATCGACTGCGGTGATTCCACGTCGATCACGTTGATGAGGAGCAGCGCGTGGTGGGCCGTGACCGCGCGCCCCGACTCGGTGATCAAATGGGGCATCGGCAGGTCGTGCTCGCGACACGCCTCGGCGAGCGTGTACACCACGTCGTTGGCGTACTCCTGCACCGAATAGTTCACGCTCGCCGTCACGGTGGACGACGAGCCGTCATAGTCGATGCCCAGCCCGCCGCCCACATCCACGTGCGTGATGTTCACGCCGGCGGCGTGCATCTCCTCGTAGAAGCGCGCGACCTCTTGCAGCCCCGTCTTGATGTAGCGGATGTCGGTGATCTGCGAGCCGAGATGGAAGTGGATCAGCCGCAGGAAATCGAGCGAGTCCGCGGCGCGCAGGCGTTCGATCACTTTCACCAGCTCGCTCGCGCTCACACCGAACTTCGACTTCTCCCCGCCGCTCTCCGCCCACCGCCCGAACCCCTCCGACGCGAGCTTGATCCGCACGCCGGCGGTGGGCCGGACCCCCATCTCCTTCGCGACGCGTAGCAGCACGTCCACCTCGCTCATCTGCTCGAGGACGATGAACACCTGATGTCCCAGCTTCTGGCCCATGAGCGCCAGCCGCATGAACTCCTCGTCCTTGTAGCCGTTGCAGACGATCGTGTGCGACGTGTCCGCGCTCAGCGCGAGCACCACCTGCAGCTCGGGCTTGCTCCCGCACTCGAGACCGACGCCCATCGGCGCGCCGAACTGCACGATCTCCTCCACCACGTGCCGCTGCTGGTTCACTTTCACCGGGTAGACCAGCGTATAGCCGCCGTCGTACGCGAACTCGCGCATCGCGTCGCGGAATCCGGACGACAGGGTCTCGATGCGGGACCGGAGGATATCGGAGAAGCGGAGCAGGAGCGGCAGCCCCACCCCCTGCGCGGCGAGGTCCGTGGCGAGCTCGAAGAGATCGAGCTCGCGGTCGGGACGCCCGCGGTCGGGGCGCACCACCACGTGGCCGCGGTCGTTCACGTCGAAATAGCCGAGCCCCCAGCCCTCCACATTGTAGGTGGAGCGCGCGTCGTCGATCGTCCACCCGGGTTCGGCACTCGGCGCGCGGCGCTCCGTGGGCGGCGGCACCGCGGGAAGGGTGGGCGGAGGCGTGATGGTGCGCGGATTCATGGTCGGGAAGTTAGGGGCAGTGCGGTGCGGCGCGCTATGGGAAGAGGCGGTGCATCGTCCACCTGTCGCCGGCGCGCTCGAAGACGCGGCGCTCGTGCAGCCGGTGCGGCCGATTGTGCCAGAACTCGATGCGCCGCGGGATCACGCGGAAGCCGCCCCAGTGCGGCGGGCGGGGCACGTCGCGTCCGGCGTAGCGCGCTTCCACCTCGAGCACGCGCGTATCAAGCACGTCGTCTCTCTCGAGCGGTGCACTCTGCTTCGATGCCCACGCGCCGATCTGGCTCTCCCGGGGGCGCGTCGCGAAGTAGGCATCGGCGTCCGCATCCGTTACGCGCTCCACCGGGCCCTCCACGCGCACTTGCCACTCGAGCGGTTGCCAGTGGAAGAGCAGCGCCGCGCGCGGATCGGCCGCGAGCTCCTGTGCCTTGCGGCTCCCGAGGTTCGTGTAGAAGACGAAGCC
>JAYUMO010000398.1:0-2549 GCA_043762555.1 Gemmatimonadaceae bacterium
CATTTTTTCGCGGTCATCTCGTCGGTCTCGCCGAAATGCTGCCGCCGTTCCGAGTGCCCCACGAGCGCGATCTTCGCGCCGGCGTCCCGCGCCATCGGCGCGGAATTCTCGCCGGTGAAGGCGCCCTTCTCCTCCCAATGGATGCTCTGCACGCCGACCAGAATCTCGGGCCTGTCGCGGAGCGCGAAGCCGGTCACCGCGAGCGAGAGCGCCGGCGGGAAGAAGACGAAGGTGCGGTCGGTGCGCGGCGGCACGAGTGCCGTGAATTTCTGGAGATAGGCCCGCGCCTCCTGGGGGCCCAGGTTCATCTTCCAATTCGCCGCGAAGACGGGCGGCATCATGCGGCGCGGTCCTCGAGCGCGGCCACGCCGGGCAAGGTCTTCCCTTCCAAGAACTCGAGCGACGCGCCGCCGCCGGTGGAGACGTGACGCATTCGCGCGGCGAGCCCCATCTGCTCCACGGCCGCCGCGGAATCGCCTCCGCCCACGATCGTCGTCGCGCCGGAGTCGGTCGCGCGCGCCATCGCCTCGGCGACGGCGCGCGTGCCGGCGTCGAACGGGGGGCGCTCGAAGACGCCCATTGGTCCGTTCCAGACGATCGTCCTCGCCGCCACGATCTCCCGGGCGAAGTGCTGCGCGGCGCGCGGGCCGATATCGAACATCGCCTCGCTCGCGGGGATCGCGTCGCGCGGCACGGCGTGCGCGGCGGCGCCGGCGTCCCGCGTTGGCGCGACGAGCGCATCCTCCGGGAGCATGAGCTTCTCCCCGGCGCGAGCGAGCAGATCCTTCGCCATCGCCACGCGGTCCGCTTCCACGAGCGACTTGCCGGTCGCGAGCCCCGCGGCCGAGAAGAAGGTGCACGCCATGGCGCCGCCGATGACGAGACGATCCACCTTCGGAAGGAGCTGCTCGATGACGTCGATCTTCCCCGAGATCTTCGCCCCCCCGAGCACGGCGACGAAAGGACGCGCGGGCCGCGCGAGCGCCTCGCCGAGGTACTGGAGCTCGCGCTCCATGAGCAGGCCGGCGACCGCGGGCTTGAGATAGCGCGCCACCCCTTCGGTGGATGCGTGCCCCCGGTGCGCAGAGCCGAACGCGTCGTTCACGTACACGTCGCCGAGGCGCGCGAGCGCCCGGCTGAGCGCGTCGTCGTTCGACTCCTCACCGGCCAGAAAACGCGTGTTCTCGAGCAGGAGGATCCCGCCTTCGGGGAGCGAACGGGTCGCGGCCACGGCGGCGGCGTCATCGGTCGTGGGGTTGAAGCGCACCGGGTGCGAGGTGAGCGTGGCGAGATGCCGCGCGACCGGCGCGAGGGAGTACTGCGATTCGGGCTTCCCCGTCGGCCGGCCCAAGTGGGACAATAGCACCACGCGCGCGCCGCGCGCGATGAGCGCATCGATCGTCGGCAGCGCGGCGCGGAGGCGCGTGTCGTCGCTCACCCGGCCGTCGTGCATCGGAACGTTGAAGTCCACCCGCACCAGCGCGCGCTTCCCGCGGAGGGCCGACTCTGGGAGGTCGCGGATGGTACGCTTCGGGCTCACGGCGCCTCGGGAGCGCGCGTGCGGTAGCGCCAGAAAGACCAGGCCATCGTGCAGCCGCCCGCGACGACGAGCCCGAGTCCGGCCAGGGAGAGCAGCCAGAGATTCGTGAAGCGCGCCACCGCCGGGTGGTTCGGGTCGGGGACGATCGGCACGTTGGCCAACGTGCGCATCCCCAGGAAGGACGCACCGTACAGGAACGCGCCCGCGCCGAGCAGCGCGAGCGCGACCCGGTCGCGCCGGCGATCGGCCGCGTTCACCGCGCGCGTTCGTTTCTCCGTCACAATCGGGCACCGATGAACCTCAGGAGGTCGACGCAGCGGCTGGCGTAGCCCCACTCATTGTCGTACCAACCGGACACCTTCACGAGCGTGCCATCGATGACCGCCGTGCTCGGGGCGTCGAGCGTGCACGAGAACGCATTCCCCACATAGTCCACGGACACCAGCTCCTCCTCGGAATATCCGAGGATGCCGAGGAGGGGGCCGTTCGCCGCGGCCTTCTTGAAGGCGGCGTTCACGGCCTCCACCGTCGTCGCGCGCTCCACCTCCACCACCAGGTCGGTGAAGGAGACGTCCGCCGTGGGCACGCGCACCGCGATCCCGTCGATCTTCCCCTTCACCTCGGGGATCACCAGCGCGGTCGCCTTCGCCGCGCCGGTCGTGGTGGGGATCATCGACAGCGCGGCCGCGCGCGCGCGGCGCAGGTCCTTGTGCGGGAAATCTAGAAGCTGTTGGTCATTGGTGTAGCTATGGATGGTGGTCATTGACGCATGCTTGAAGCCGAAATTGTCGCGCACGACCTTCACCATCGGCACCAGACAGTTCGTGGTGCAACTGGCGTTGGACACGATGAAGTGCTTCGCCGCGTCGTACTTGTCGTGATTCACCCCCAGCACGACGGTGATGTCCTCCCCGTTGGCGGGGGCGGAGATGATCACCTTCTTCGCGCCCGCGGCGAGATGCTTGCGCGCGTCCTCGGCGTTCGTGAAGCGGCCGGTAGACTCGAGCAC
>JAYUMO010000399.1:0-7300 GCA_043762555.1 Gemmatimonadaceae bacterium
GGGCACCGGGGTGCTCACGTAGGTGAAGCCGGCGCGCCCCTTTACGCCCGACGCGAAGGCGTGCTCCGCGCCGAACCGGACGGTCCACGAATTCGTGTAGTCCTCGATCAGCGTCGTGCTGCTGCTGGCGGCGGGGCCGTGGAAGGTGAGCGGGATCGACTTGAAGGAGCTGAATCCCACCGCGAGATAGTCGAGCTCCAGCATCCAGTTCGTGAATCCGCTGTAGCCGAGACCCACTTGGAATTGCCACGGATGATTCAGCGCCGTGGAAGCGCTCTGCGTCACGAGCGGGCCGCCGGCGAGGAACGCCGGTGTGAGCACCGCGTCCAGCGGGGCCGCGCCACCGCCCGGGACGATCGGATTCCCCGCCGCGAGCGTCAGGCCGGTGAGCACCTGGCTGAACTTGGCGGTGCCATTGTCGTAGCTGAAGTCCATCTGCGACAGATAGCGTGCCCCGACTTGGATGTCCGAGCCGATCTTGCCGTGAACGCCCAGCGCGTATCCCCAGGTGGACGCGTCGCCCTGGACGTTGGCGATGCCGAACTGCGTGAACTGCGGGATGCCGAGCTGTCCGAACGTCACCGCGCAGGCGCCGGTGTTGTCCGTTTTCGCGCACGTCGTCGAGACGTCGAGCGCCTCCTGAAGCTGCACCTGCGAGTAGCCGTACAGGACGCCGACCCCGACTGACCAGTCCTTCGCGACCTGGTAGGCGAAGTTCGGCTGCACGTAGATCGTCGCGAGCGCCGCTTTCTGCCCCACGAAATTCCCCTGGAAGCCGGTAGGCCACTGCGACGTGAGGCCGTAGGGGACGTAGATGCCGAGTCCGGCGGCCCACTTGTGGTCCACCGACGTGTAGTTCACGAACGCGTGCAGCGGGAAGGCCGGCGGCACGGAGCCCGGCGTGGAGAGACTGGTCGTGTCACTCGTATAGGAGCCGCTCACGGTGATCCACGCCGCGCCGAAATACGTGCTCCACCCGGAGAGCGACGTCGTCGCGCCCGGATTCCAGTAGATCTGCGAGGCGTCGTTGCATGGCGCGCCGGTGACGGCCGCGCCGCGCCCGATGGCGCAGGAGCCGATCTCATTGAGTTCGAATCCTTGCCCCTGGACGATCGCCGGCGTCACGCCGACCAGCAACGCGACGTACCTTGCAGCACGGGCGAGTCTCATCTGCTTCCTCCTTCGCGGGACGATGGACCGTCGGACGTTGTTGACGGCCGGCTTGGAATTGGATGAAGTCGTGCGAGCGAATCGGCTGTGTACATCACGGGCGCACCGGAGGCGGGGGCCCGGCAATGCGGACGGCGCATAAAGTACCTCGCGCCGGGCGATTCGTACAGAGGCGGTTCCCCCTTAGGGGTCACGGGCCGGGCTGGGAGCCCACCGACGCCCCGTTGGCGGCGGTCGTGATCCGCCAATGCGCTGTCCGGCCAAAGCTGACATGGTAGTCCGCGGCGATCGCCGGCGCGGCGCTCTCGAGCGCCGCCGCTTGCCCCAGCGCGATGGCGCAGCCGCCCCAACCGGCGCCGGTGAGCCGCGCGCCGCGCACTCCCGGCTCGCGCATCGCGCGCTCCACGAACCAGTCTAGCTCGGCGCACGAACACTCGTAGTCGGCGCGCAACGATTCGTGCGACGCGAGCAGCTCCTCGGCGGGGAGCGGTTCGCCCCGCTCCAGGGCATCGGCCGCGCGCGCGACGCGCCGCGTCTCGGTCACCACGTGGCGCGCGCGCCGGTCGAGCGGCGCCGGAAGGTCCGCGTCCGCGACCTCCTCCGGGGTCGCGCCGGCGAGCGTTCGTAATCCCGGGTGGCGATGGCGCAGCAGCGCAAGCGCGCTCTCGCACTCCGCGCGGCGGGCGTTGAACGCGGCGCTACGCAGCGTGCGCGGCACACCGGTGTCGAAGACGAGCACCGCGCCGCCGAAGGGGAGCTGCGCCGTCTCGCCGGTGTCGCACCAGATGCGCAGCGCGTGGCCGGCCACCGCGAGGGCGCACGCGAACTGATCCATGATCCCGACGGCCACCCCCACGTACTCCTCCTCGGCGTGGCGCGCGCAGAGCGCGAGATCGCGGCGGCCCACGTCGAACCCCGCGACGCCCGCGAGCGCGAGCCCCGCCGCGATCTCGAGCGAGGCCGACGACGCCAGCCCCGCCGCGGCCGGCAGCTCGCTCCACACCGCGAGGTCGGCGCCCACCAGCGGCGCTCCGTGCCGCACCATCTGGTGGGCGAGACCGGCCGCGTAGTCCCACCACTGCCCCGACGGGCGCGGATCGATGAGCGGGAACTCGCCCGTGGCGCTCTCCGATGACGAGATCGCGCGCACGGTGCTCCCACCGTTCGCGCGGGCCGCCACGTGCGTGCGCTCGGCGATCGCGATCGGGAGCACCTGCCCGCCGTTGTAGTCCGTGTGCTCGCCGATGAGGTTCACGCGCCCGGGCGCGGAGGCGAGCACGTGGGGCGCGCCGCCGAAGGTGTGCGCGAAGAGTTTTGCCGCCGCGGCCGACGCGCCGCCGGGCGCCGTAGCGATCACGGCCGCGCTCCGAGCGCGTGCACCGCGTACCAGGCGCACCACGCGACGAGGCCGGCCAGCGACGCGTCGCCCCCGTTCGCCACCGCGCGGCCGTCGGCGTCCACGAATTCCGCGGCGAGCCCATTGTCGAGTGGCGCGCGCCGGAGCCACTGCAGCGCCGCTGCCGCGTCCGGGCCGACGAGCTTGGCACATTGCCGCGCAAGCGCCATCGGCGCCTCGGGGGCCGCCGCTGCGCCGTCGGGGGCGCGGACCGTGCGGCGATAGACGGAATCGTGCCGCTCCACCGCCTCGTAGAGCGGCAGCCAGTAGGCGGACGCATGCGCGTCTTCCTCGAGGTCGTGCTTTCCGTGGAGGTCGATCGTCGACGCGAACACCACCTTGCCGTCGCGCTCCACCGCGAAGTGGCGGCGCAGCGCCGCGCGCACCGCTTCGGGGTCCTGCACCGTGCGCGCCGTCTCCTCATCGAGCGTGCGGCGGAAGACATCCAGCGCCTGCGCCACCACCGCGTTCCCGTGCAGGGGATACGGGTGCGGGGCGGGCCGCCCGGCGAGCGTCACGTCGGTGCGGTACAGCGGCACGTGCTCGTCGCGCCGCCCGCTCAGATCCTCCCACGCGTTATACAGCGTGTCCGCCACCACCGGCTCCTCCACGATCTCGTCATCGCCCGTTTCGCGGATGTAGCGATCGGTGGCGATGGCGAAGGCGGCCACGCCTTCGAGAGAGAAGCCCGGCTCGAAAAGCGTCCCATCCATATAGTGGACGCCGTTCCCCGGCGCGTAGCCGTGCAGCTCCCCGGCGCGCAGCAGGAGCTCGCGGGCGAACGGGCCGTCGGCGAGCTGGACGGCGGGCAAGGTCCATGACAGGGACTCCCAGTCGGAGGCCGTGACGCCGTGCCCGTTCCACGGCGCGCGCGAGCGCACGAGATAAAAATGCGCGTCGTCGATCGCGCGGCCGCACGCGTAGAAGTACGCGAAGAGGAGATTGCGGTTGATGAGCCGGTCGATCCCGTCGTGGCCCACCGTCTGCTCCATCGCCTGCAGCGTGTCACGCGTCAGCGTGAGCAGCGCGCTCCAGCCGCGCCGGCGCATCACCGCGACCGTCGCCTCGGCGCCATCGCGTTCCGGGCCGGCGGCGATGAAGAACGCCGCGCTCACGCTCCCCGCCGGGGCCACCGTCAGCTCCCGATGCAGCGCGAAGCGCGGCTGCGGCGCGGCGTCCACCTCCACGCGCGCCTCGCCGTCGGCGGCGATGGCGAGGGCCGCGAGCCCCGGCTGGGCGCTCCCCTCGAGCACCACCACATTCTCCGGCGCCAGCGTCACCCGGTGCGCGTCGTCCGCCGGACGCGCGCTGCGCACGCGGAGCTGTCGCAGCCCGAGCGTCCCCTCGAGAGAGAGCGTCACGCGCCGCGGCGCGGTGCCACGGTTCTCCACCGCGAGCGCGTACACCGCGCCGGCGATGTCCGCCTCGCGGCCGTGCGGCGCGAACACCGTGCCGCGCAGCACGAGGCCATCCGCTGTGCAGCTGAACGTCGGCAGCCAGCCGAAGGCGCGCTCCCACGCGAGCCCCTGGGTGCCGAGCGGCTGCACTTGGCCGTCCACGCGGAACACCGGTTTGAGGAGCGGCGCGCCGGCGCCGGCGAGGAAATCGGGCGCGCCGGCGAACTCGAGGGCCGCGCGCGCGCCGTGATGGAGAAGCCCGAGCGCGTGCAGCGAGGCGTCGGCGGGATGGATACACGGCAGCGACAGCCAGTGATTCCCCGTCACCTGCCAGGGGACGTCGGGGATCGGGATCGGCGGCACGAGTCGAACATAACCTGCGGCGCTGCGCCGGGCGATGCACGCCGTTCATTGACTTCGCCGGAGCGTGGTGACAGTGTTCGCCGATCTTCGTGCCTATGCCGCGTTCTCTCCCGCGCCCGCGCGCGCTCCTGCCCCTCCTGCTGCTCTTCGCGCGTGCCGCCTCCGCGCAGGCGGTGCTCGGCCCCACCGAAGATGCCACCGTGGCGCCCGTCGGCGTCCTGCGCTTCCGGGTCGCCTGGTCGTGGATGAACTACACGCGGTCGGTGACGAGCCCCGATAGCTCCGCGGTCGCTTACGTGCAGGTGCGCACCACCCCGATCAGCACGGAGCTCGGCCTGTTGCCGCGGCTCTCGGCCACACTCATCGCGCCGGGATCCGGAACGCTCTCGAGCGCCGAGTGGTCGTCCTTCGACGGCGTCGCCTGGCGCGTGGACTCGGTGGTGCAGACGTCGCACAATGGCCTCGGCGACGTCGAGCTCGGCGCCAAGTTCGCGTGGCTCGCCGGACCGAGCGAACCGGAGCGGATCGCGCTGTCCGGCGGTGTGCGCGTGAGGAGCGCGCTGTCGGCGTTCTACCGCTTCGCGACCGGCGATCCCGACTCTCCGACGGATCCCTTCGACGTCGGCACGGGGAGCGCGCGCGCGGCGGTCAGGGTGGGATCGCAGACGGACTTCATGATCGGCCACGGCTTCTGGCTGAGCGCGGTGGGGCACTACGCGTGGCCGCAGCCGGTGACGCAGCCGGTGCAGGTGCGTCCGCCGGGATTGCCGCTGTCGGCCGCCTATCCGCTCATCGACGCAACCGAGTCGGGCGGCAACTACTACTCGATCGAGGCGACACCCCGCGTGGTGCTCGGCCGCTATTTCTCCGTTGGCATGCAGTACGTGTACTACCACCAGGACGCGAGCTCCTTCGTCGGCTCGAAGGACACGACGATCGCCGGCGTCCCGGTGACGATCGACGCGTCCACGCTCGACGCGGCCAGCGCCGGCACGGCCACCTACCTGTCGGGGAGCATCACCTACTCGACCGTCGCCGCGTACCTGCAGGGGAAGAACGGGCTGCCGGTGGAGGTGAGCTTCACGCACACGGGCACGCTGAGCGCGAGCGGGTCCATCCCGCCTTCCGGCGTGACGAACGTGGTGACGGTCCGCTTCTGGGCGCGGCTCTGGGGCTCCGCGTGGAAGCGGACGAAGCCCTGAGGCGGGGGGCGGGCGGCTCCGACTAGCGTTTCCGCGCCACCGCGCGCTCGCGGGCCGCGGCGGGCGCATCGGCGGCGACGGGGGCGCCGTGCGCCGTCGCGCTGTCCAGCAACTCCCGCGCGTGGGAGCGGCTCACCGTGCTCTCGGGATCGCCGCCGAGCATCCGCGCGAGCTCGGTGATCCGGTCGTCGCCCGCGGTGACGCGGGTGTCGGCGGTGGTGATCCCCCCGCGCGCCCCCTTGCTCACTACTATATGATGGTGGGCCCGCGCCGCGATCTGCGGGAGGTGGGTGATGGCGAGCACTTGATGGTGGGCCGCCGCGCGGCGGAGCGTGTCGCCCACCTGGAGGCCGACGGCGCCGCCGATGCCCGCGTCCACCTCATCGAAGACGAGCGTCGGCACGTCGTCCAGGCGGGCGAGGATCGTCTTGAGCGCGAGCATCACGCGCGAGAGCTCGCCGCCCGACGCCACGCGCGCGAGCGGGCGCGCGTCGTGCCCCACGTTGAGCGCGACGCGGAATTCGATCTCCTCGGCGCCGGTGGCGGCCACTTCCGCGCGGGGCGCGAGCGCGGCTTGGAACCTCCCGTCGGGCATGCCGAGCTCCGGGAGCATGGCATCCACCTCACGCGCGAGGCGCGCGGCGGCATCGGCGCGCTTGGCGCTCAGCTCGGCCGCCGCGGCGGCGAGCGCGACGCGCGCGGCGTCGCGCTTGCTCTCGAGCTCGCGGAGCCCGAGATGGGCGCTATCCACGAGATCGAGCTCCGTGCGCGCGGCGCGCGCGGTCTCGAGCGCGGCCTCCACGCCCGGCCCGTACTTCTTCAAGAGCTTGAAGAGAAGATCGCGACGCGCCTGCACCGCATCCAGCCGCGCGGGATCGAGGTCCACGCGGCGCGCGTAAGCATCGAGCTCGCGCGCCAGCTCCTGCAAGGCGTAAAAGCCGCTGTCGAAGATCTCCTGCAGCCGCGCAAGCGTGGGATCGATGCGCTGGATGGCGGCGAGCGAGCGCTGCACGTGCGCGAGCTGCGCGAGCGCGGCGCCCTCGTCCCCTTCGAGGGCGCCCGCCATCCCTGCGGAGAGCGAGCGCAGCTCGTCCGCGTGCTCGAGCCGGCGGGCCTCCTCCGCGAGCTGCGCCTCCTCACCGGGAAGGAGCTTGGCGTCGTCCACTTCGCGCACGAGGTGACGAAGATAGTCCGCGCGACGCTCCGCCTCCGCGCGCCGCGCGCGCAGCTGTTCGATCTCCCGGGTGATCGCGGCGAGCGCGTCGTAGGCGGCGCGCACCGTGGCGGCGAGCTCGGTCGCACCGCCGAAGGCGTCGAGGATCCGGCGCTGCGAGTCCGGGTCGAGCAGCGACTGCGCCTCGTGCTGGCCGTGCAGGTTCACGAGCGCGCGTCCCACCTCCGCGAGCACTCCCGCGGTGACGGTGCCGCTGTTGATCCACGCGCGCGTGCGGCCGTTCGCGGCGATCTCGCGCTTGAGCACCACGGTGCCCCCCTCGGTCTCAATGCCGCGCGCGTCGAGCACCGCCACGAGGTCCGGCCGGCCGGCGACGTCGAACGCGCCTTCGACGGTCGCCTTGTCCGCACCGGTGCGGATGAGATCCGCGCTCGCGCGCTCGCCGAGCAGGAGCGCCAACGCGCCGACGATGATCGACTTCCCCGCCCCGGTCTCGCCCGTGAGCACGTTGAAGCCGCCCGCGAGCGGGAGCGTGAGCCCATCGATGATGGCGAAGTTCCGGATCCGCAGCTCGAGCAGCACGGGCTACACCTCGTCG
>JAYUMO010000400.1:0-3778 GCA_043762555.1 Gemmatimonadaceae bacterium
GTGGTCTTCCCGCAGCCCGAGGGGCCGGAGATCGCCACGTACTCGCCCTTCTTGATCTGCAGGTGCACGTCCTCGAGCGCGTGCGTTTCCACTTCATCCGTGTAGAAGACCTTCTGGATCCCCTGCAGATGGATGAGCGCCTGATCGCCGTTCATTGCCGTCGCCATGATGTGAGCTCCTGAGCTATTTGAGACGGACCCGGTCCACTGCGTCGAACTGCGACATATCCGAGAGGATCACCCGGTCGCCCACCTCGAGCCCGCGAAGGATCTCGACGGTCGTGACCGAGCTCTTCCCCAACGTCACCTGCACCCGCACGGCGCCGCTGCCGCCGTCCACCACCTTGAAGAGCCCCACCATCCCGGTGCCCGCGCCGTAGGCGGGGCGCCCCGTGTAGAGCACGTTCTTGAGCTGCGCGATTTTGATCGTGCCGTCCACCGAGAGATCGGGCACGGCGCCCGGCGGGAGCGCGCCCTCGAGCGAGACGTCCACCGTCACCGTGCCGTTCACGGAGCTGGGGTCCTTCCGTGAGACACGCCCGTGGACGATACCGTTTCTCGTGTCGATGTCGGATGGCTGCCCCACCTGCACGTCCTTGGCTTGCGTCTCGGGGATGCGGATCACGGCCTTGAGCGTACCGGGCTGCACCACCTTCGCGAGCGTGGTGCCTTCGGTCACCCACTGCCCGGGCTGGAGCGTGAGATCCTGCACGATGCCGGCGTCGAGCGCGCGCACTTGCAGCGAGCGCACGCGCGTGCGCTGGAATTCGGCGATCGCCTTGAGCCGATCCACCTGTGTGGCCTGCACGGCGATCTGGGAGTCGACGGTGGCCGACATCAGGGTGAGCCGGTCCTTCTCGATGCGGTAGCGCGTGGCCCACTCCTGCGCGGAGGCGCGCTTCGTATTGGCGTCGAAGGGGGAGATGAGCTGCTTCACCACCAGCGACTCGGCGGCCGCGGCGTCCTGCGTCGCGGTCACGTAGCTCGTATGCGCGGTGGCGACGACCCCTTCTTCCTGGAGCCGCGCGCTGTTGAGGTTGGTGCGCATCGAATAAAGATCGGAGCGCGACTGATTGAGCTGTTGCTCCGCCTGCAGCGCCTGGATCTCGACGTCGGGATTCGAGAGCTCGAGCAGCACGGCGCCGGCGGGAACACTCTGCCCCGACTGCACCACCAAGCGCTCGACGCGCGCCGAGGTCTGCGCAGTGATCCAGCGGATGTGCTCGGGCACGAGATTGCCAGGCCCACGGACCTCGATCGAGAGATCGCCGCGGCGTACCGAGTCGACGAGCAGCGTCGCGGTCTCCACCGACGGCGCGGCGGGCTTGAGGCGGCCGAGCGCGACGGTGATGACAATGAGCGCCGCGACCCCGCCAGCGATGGCGACGTTGCGGTTCGTCTTCTTCTTGGGGGGGCGAGCGACGTCCAAGTGCGGTCTCGGTGCGAGGAGGCTTCAACCTTACGCACAAAGAGCAAGGCTTGTGCCGCGCGGCGCACGGTAGAAATCCCGAGTTATCAGGGAGTTAGACGGCGCGAGCGCGCGAAAGGTTGGCAACCAGCGTCCGATTGCGCGACTCGTCGTCCCAAGAGCGGACGCCGGGGGCGGACTCCTCCCCCGGCGCCGGAACGCGCGCTACGGCTTGCTCTTCCGGATCGTGATGTCGCCGTTCACGATCTGGATGCGGATCTTGCCGGCGCCAGCACCCGCCGAGCCCGTGGCGCGGACGTATTTCCGCGGCGAGCCTTGGCTGGTGTCCCACTCGGTGGTCTCCGAGCGCCGGAGGGGGAAGTCGCTCTCGATGCGCGTCTTTCGGCCGAAGTTGTCGGTGTAGGCGGTCTCGAGATCGAAGCGGGCGGAGATATCGGCGGGGAGTTCGACGACGGCGGATCCCGTGCCGGTGAGGATGTCCACGGAGTGTTCGGTACCGTCGCCATTTACGATCGTGATCCGAACGTCGCCGGCGCCGGTGGTCGCGCGCACGGAGCCCGTGGATGGCCCGACGGTGATGTTGCCGCCGCCGGTGCTCACCTTGAGCGAGCCGGAGGAGGATCCCACGCGGATCCGCCCGCCGGCTGTCTTGAGGACAGCGCCGTCGGGCACGCTGTCGATCTCGATGTCGCCGCCGGCCTGGCTGATGTGCAGCGCTCCGCCGACGCCACGTCCAGTGCCCTTGCCTTCGGCATCCCTCGCCTCGTCATCGATGCGATTCGCGTGGATGACCGGTCCGCTCCCGGAAGAACCGTCGAGATCGCCTTTGACATTCGACAGGTGCACCGTGCCGCCGCCGGTGCTGACCCGGCCGCTCAGGTCGGAGTCCTTCACGAGGATCTCGCCGCCGCCGGTGGTGAGTGACGCGTGACCGGTGACGCGCTCGAGCTGGAGGCTCCCACCTCCCGTATGCCCGCTGAAGTCGCCGTCGAGGCCGGTGATCGAGAGGCCTCCCCCCGCCGACTTGAGGCGCACGTTGAACTTGCGCGGGACACGGATCTCGAAGCCATGCGACGTGCTCGTGTTGAGGTTCCCGCGCCCCGGCGTGAAGGTGACGCGCAGGGTCGCACCGTCGGCCACCCGATCGAGCGATAGCCGCGTCTCGCGCCAATCCCTGCCCGCGAGATGGGCGCGCACCCGGACCTTCGGTTCATCCCAAGCGGTGACGTCCACCTCGCCGCCGGTGACGAGGTCGAGCTCGAGCGTGCCGCCCGGCAAAGCGCCGACCTCGCGGTCGAAGGTGGAATCCGAGCGCGCACGAGCGCGTGCGACGACCGGAGCGCTGAGCGGTGCGGTGACGGCCGGCAACGCGACCGGGGCGCGCTCCGACGCGCGCGGCGCCGGTCGCATCGCGGCGAGCGGCACGATGATGCCAGCGAGCGCCGCCCACGCGACGGCCCGCGTACGCGACGCCGGCGCCTGACGCGCGCGCGTGTCGTCGAGCACGGCGAGGAGTCGCCCTTCGAGCTGCGTCGGGCGCGCCATTCCGATGGCGACCAGCCCCATCGCGCGCAGCGCGCGCGCGCTGCGGGCCACGTTCAGGAGATGGGCGGCGTAGTCGACCCCCGCCGTTCCCTGCGCGAGCACCTGATCGTCGCACGCGCGCTCGCTCTCGGTGCGCAACCGCCGCGCCGCGATCCACGCCAGCGGATGGAACCAATACAGGGCACACGCCGCGCACGCGATGAGCTGCGAGAAGTGGTCGCCCCGCGCCGCGTGCGCCAGCTCGTGCGCCAGCACCACGCGCCGCCGCTCGGCGCTCCACGATTCGGCGTCGTCGGGCAACACCACCACCAACTGGCGCGCACGCCACGTGACCGGCGACCCGACCGTCGCCGACCGCAGCAGCGCCACCGGGGCCCTGATCCCGAAGCGCGTCCGCTCGAGCTCGACGAGTGCGGTCCATTCTCCCTCGCGCAGCGGCTCCGCCCGCTTCGCGAGCCGCGCAAGGCCCACTCTCCCGATCACCCACCAGGCGATCACCAAGAGCACCCCCGCTCCCCAGATCGCCGCGAGCGTTCCGAGCGGTTCGCGCGCCGCCGCCGGTGCGTTTCTCATCGTCGTGCTCGCCTCCGCGCGCGCCGGCGCCGAGACCGCGCTCACTTCTCCTATCGCCGCAGGCGTCCCACTCGCTGCCGAGGCCGAGGCCGAGGCCGAGGCCGAGACCGAGACCGGCAGTTCAACCACACGAACGCCAACCCCGGGGAGCAAAGGCGCGACGACCGCGAACCCCACCGCCCCCGCGAGTGCCAGATGCCAAATCAGATGCCGCGCCGCCGCGGCGGTCCGC
>JAYUMO010000401.1:0-2132 GCA_043762555.1 Gemmatimonadaceae bacterium
CGAGGAGCGAATCGCTCGGCGCGCCGATGAAAAAGCCGGGCACGCGAGGGGAGTTGGACGAGCTGTCGAAGGCGAGCCGCAACAGGAACCGCGTGAGCCCGATCACGAGCAGGTTGATCGCGATCCCGCTCACCACTTGGTCCGCGCGGAAACGCAGCGATACCAGCGCGTGCAGCAGCGCGCAGAGCAGTCCGGCCGCCATGCCGGCGAGCAGCCCCACCCACGGACTCCCACTGTAGTACGCGCCCACCGTGCCGCCGAATGCGCCGGCGAGCATGTATCCCTCGAGGCCGAGACTGATCACTCCGGCACGCTCGGCGATCACACCGCCGGCGGCCGCGAACAGATAGGGCACCGCGATGCGGATCGTCTGCGCGAGGAAGGCGAGAAGCATCATCGCTCGCGACCCCGCCGGCTCGCGAGGATCGCGCGACGCACTTCGGGCACCGACGCCGCCACCGCGAGGATGATCACCCCTTGCAGCACTTCCACGAGCTGCTTGGGGACGAGCGCGTTCACGGCGAGTCCGCCTTGAGAGAGCGTGGCGAAGAAGAGCGCCGCGAGCACGACACCCGCCGGATGATTGCGCCCCACGAGCGCCACCGCGATCCCCAGGAATCCGGCGCCCCCCGCGAATCCCTCCTCGTAGTAGTGCTTGTACCCGAGCACGAAGTTGATGCCGCCGAGCCCGGCGATCGCGCCGGAGATCGTCATCGCGCGCATCCACGTGCCGGCGGCGCGCACACCGCCGTATTCCGCAGCATCGGGTTGCAGCCCCACGGCGCGTAGATCATAGCCGCTGCGCGTGTGGAAGAGGAACCACCAGACGCCGAGCGCTGCCGCGAGGAGGAGCGCGATCGTGAAATTGGCCGCCGAGCCGTGGAACGGCGACATGACGCTCGCGAAGCGGGGCACCGCGCCCGCCCGGATCTCCGGCGTGTGGAGCGTCTCCGGCACGCGCACGTGCGTGACGACGATCCAGTTCAACAGTGCGAGCACGATGAAATTGAGCATGATCGTCGTGATCACCTCGTGCGCGCCGAATCGAGCACGCAGCGCGCCCGGCACCCAACCCACGGTGCCGCCGGCCGCGATCGCGGCCGCCGCGCAAAGGATCAGCGCGAGCACGCCCGGCGTGCCGGGCGGCAGCGCGAGCCCCAGGATCGCCGCCGCGAATCCGCCCGCTGCGAGCTGTCCCTCGGCGCCGATGTTGAACAGCCCGGCGCGCAGTCCGAGCGACACGGCGAGCCCGGTCGCGATCAGTGTGGTCGTCTTGTAGAGCACCTGGCCGAATCCGTACCAGTTCCCCCACGTGCCCTC
The DNA here is from genome assembly GCA_043762555.1 of Gemmatimonadaceae bacterium. Classification (GTDB taxonomy): domain Bacteria; phylum Gemmatimonadota; class Gemmatimonadetes; order Gemmatimonadales; family Gemmatimonadaceae; genus DATKOH01. The sequence goes on from JAYUMO010000401.1 coordinate 1,321, forward strand.
GAGGAGCAACCGATAGACGGCGGCGGGCGATTGCCCGACGGCGAGGATCAGGAGGTCGCCGGCGACGAGCGCCACCAGCAGCGCAACCGCCGGCGGCAGAAGCGAGGCCTCGAGGCGTTCCCGGAGCTCGGCGCGCGTCACGCGGCGCTCGCTCCGGCGCCCGTCATCAGCGGGCCGAGCGACGCTTCGCTCGCCTGCGCGCGCGGCATGAGTCCCACGATGCGCCCGCCGTACATCACCGCCACGCGGTCGGCGAGCGCGAGGATCTCCTGCAGCTCCGCACTCACCAACAGCACCGCTTTCCCCGCGGCGCGCGCGGCGCGCAGCTGCGCGTGGATGAACTCGATCGCGCCCACGTCCACCCCGCGCGTGGGCTGCGCGGCCAGCAGCACGGTGAAGTCACCCCCCATCTCGCGCGCGATCACGACCTTCTGCTGGTTGCCCCCCGAGAGCGCGCGCGCCGGGAGCGCGGGATCCTCCGGTCGGATGTCGAAGCGCTCGATCGCGGCGCGCGCGTTCGTCGCGATGCGCGTCCGGTCGAGCCGACCCCATCGCGCGAAGCGATCCTGCCGGCCGAGGATGAGGTTGTCCGCCACCGAATAGTCGAGGACGAGCCCGCGGCGATGCCGGTCCTCCGGGATGTGCGCGAGCCCGAGCTGCGCGCGCTCGCGCACGCCGAGCATCGCGATATCGCGATCGCCGAGGAGCACCCCGCCTTGCGCCACCGGGCGCAATCCGGCGATCGCGTCGAGGAGGGCGCTCTGACCGTTCCCTTCCACCCCCGCGATGCCCAGGATCTCGCCCGCCGCCAC
>JAYUMO010000402.1:0-3016 GCA_043762555.1 Gemmatimonadaceae bacterium
CGGTGGCGCAGCGCACGCGCGAGATCGGCGTGCGGATGGCGCTCGGCGCGAACGGCTCCACCGTGGTGCGGATGGTGCTCCGCCAGGTGGGATGGATGGTGCTCATCGGCGGGGTGGTGGGCGTGGTCGCGGCGATCGGCCTCGGTCGCCTCGCGCGCTCGCTGCTGTACGGGCTCCAGGGACACGACCCCGCGGTGCTGGTGAGCGCCACCGTGCTGCTCTCGCTAGTCGCGCTCGGCGCCGGATTCATTCCCGCGCTCCGTGCGTCGCGGATCAGCCCGATGCAAGCGCTGCGTTACGAATGAGCCGGCGTCGCGTCGCCACGTTCGCACTAGCCGGTATCGCCGCGCTCGGCGGCGCGCCCACGAGCCCGCTCGCGCAGTCGCCGCCCGCGCTCATCCCGCTGGAAGCGTTCTTCGACGCGCCCACCGCCGCGTGGGGCGGGATCTCGCCCGACGGTCGCTGGCTCTCGTACCTGAAGGACTACCACGGCCGGTTCAACGTGTACGTGCGCGCGCCCGGTTCGACCACCGAGCGCGCCGTCACGCGCGACACGGTGCGATCGATCCACTTCTATTGGTGGAGCGCCGACGGCCGCCGGATCATCTACCTGCAGGACAAGGGGGGCGACGAGAGCTACCACCTCTTCGTCGCGGATCTGTCGGACAGCGGCGGCGCGCGCGACCTCACGCCCTTCAAGAACATCGAGGTCGAGGTCATCGCCGTCCCAGCGCGGACGCTCAACACCATCCTCATCACGCTCAACCGGCGCGACCCGCGATTCGCCGACGCCTACCGGCTCGACCTCACCACCGGCGCGCTCGAGCTCGCGGCGGAGAATCCCGGCACCTTCCTCGGCTACGCGGCCGACGCCCGGAACCGAGTGCGCGCCGCGTACGCCGTGGACACGCTCGGCCACTATCAGCTCTACGCGCGCGACAGCGAGCGCGCCCCGTGGCGCGCGGTGCGCGAGTATCCGGTGGAGGACAAGATCACGCCGGTGCGGTTCCACCCCGACGGCCGCCGCCTCTACCTCACGAGCAATCACGGCGCGGACCTGAGTCGCTTGGTGCTGATCGATCTTGCGACCGGCGTAGAGGCCGTGGTGGAGCGCGACCCGCTCAACGAAGTGGACATCGATGGCGCGCTCTTCGACGACGCGACCGGCGAGCTCCTGCTCACGCGCTACGTGGGCGACACGGCGCGGATGTACGCGCACACCGCCGACATGCGGCGGCTTCTGGGCCGGGTGCGCGCAAGCAGCCGCGGGACGATCGAGCTGGGGAGCGGCACGCTCGACCGGAGTCGCTGGATCGTCACGCTCAGCTCGCCCACGTCGCCGGCGGTGACCTACCTCTATGACGCTGCCAAGCCGCGCCTGACCGAGTTCTACCGTCCGCGCCCCGGGCTGGATCGGTACGCGTTCGCCCCGATGCGCCCGATCGTGTACACCTCCCGCGATGGCCTTCGCATTCACGGCTACGTCACGCTTCCCGTGGGCGGTTCGGTCCAGCCCGCGCCACTCGTGCTGATGGTGCACGGTGGGCCCTGGTCGCGCGACGTGTGGGAGTTCCAGAGTGACGTGCAGCTGCTCGCCAACCGCGGCTATGCGGTGTTGCAGGTGAACTACCGCGGTTCCACCGGCTACGGCAAGCGCTTCGCGCGCGCGGCGAAGAAGGAATTCGGCCGCAAGATGCACGACGATCTATTGGATGGCGTACGCTGGGCCATCGCGGAGGGGGTGGCCGACTCCGCGCGCATGGCGATCATGGGGGGATCCTACGGGGGCTACGCGACGCTCGTGGGTCTCACCTTCACGCCGAATGCGTTCAGCTGCGCCGTGGACTACGCGGGGCCGAGCAATCTCGTGACGTTGCTCGAGGCGTTCCCACCGTCGTGGCAGCCATTCCTTCCGCACAGCTGGTATCCGTTCGTCGGCAACCCGGCCGATCCCGCGGATCGCGCCGACATGCTCTCGCGCTCGCCGCTCTTCCGCGCCGACTCGGCGAAAGTGCCGCTGCTCATCTTCCAGGGGGCGAACGATCCGCGCGTCACGCGCGTGCAGGCGGACCAGATCGTGCTCGCGCTCCACCGGCGCGGCGTCCAGGTCACCTATCTGCTCGCCGGGAACGAAGGGCACGGCTTCGGCGAAGCGGAAACGGGGCTCGCGGTGAACCGCGCCACCGAGCAGTTCCTCGGTCAATGCCTCGGTGGGCGCGTGCAGGCAAGTGTATCGCCGAAGGTGGACGAGGCGCTGCGCGCGATGCTTGTGAACGTGGACACACTCGCCGCCGCGGCCGCGAAGCGTTGAGCGGTTGCGGGGAACTTCGATCCTCGCGCGCGGCTTGATGCTTGGCGATCGAATAACTTCAGCCCCGGCAGCGCATCATGTCCATCAGACCGGTCAAACGCATCGTCCAGTCCGAGCCCACTATGGAAGGCGCGGGCGTGCGGCTCCGCCGCGCCTTCGGATTCGGCGACACCGACGAGTACGATCCCTTCCTCCTGTTCGATGATTTCCGCAACGACAACCCCGAGGACTACCGGAAGGGATTCCCCTGGCATCCGCATCGCGGCATCGAGACGATCACCTACGTGCTCGCGGGTGAGGTGACCCACGCCGACAGCCTCGGCAACAAGGGAAGCCTCGGCTCGGGCGATGTGCAGTGGATGACCGCGGGGCGCGGGATCCTGCACCAGGAGATGCCGCAGGGGGACAAGCAGGGGCGGATGCACGGCTTCCAGCTCTGGGCGAATCTCCCCGCCGCGCAGAAGATGACGCGGCCGCGCTACCAGGATATCTCGGCGCGCGACATCCCCGACGTCACCGATGACGACGGCACGCGCGTGCGCGTGATCACCGGGAGCTTCTGGGGGAAGCGAGGCCCGGTGGAAGGCATCGCGACCGATCCGCGCTATCTCGACGTCTGGGTGCCGCCGCTGCGGCGGAAGTCACTCCCGGTGGAGAGCTCCGGTCACGCCTTCGCGTACGTGTTCGAGGGGAGCGGCACTTTCC
>JAYUMO010000403.1:0-2588 GCA_043762555.1 Gemmatimonadaceae bacterium
CGCGACGCCATCTCGGTACGCCGCGTTCGCGGAGGCGCCCGAGGTGAGCGCGACGGCGCTCACCTGCGCCGCGAAGGCGAAATCGCCGTGCCGGAAGCCGTCGAGGGTGGTCTGCTCGTTGAAGAAGATGATCTCGGAGTAGGACTCGCCGCCCAACTGCAAGCCCACCGTGACCTGGTTCAGCTTGACCGTGCCAACGGCCTTCCCGCCGACGATCAATTCGCCAGAGCCGTGCGCCCCGCCGATCCCGGCGGCGCCCTTCCCGACCACGGGGAAGACGGCGTATCCGATCGCGCCGTTGAAGAACTTTTTGATCCCAGGATCCTTCGTCTTGAAGGCCTCAACCGTCTTGAGCACTCTCTCGTGCATGTCGTCGCCCGCGGGCGCGCGGGCGGCCATGGTGACGAGGGGAATTGCGAGCAGCGCGAGCGAGATCGTGGTGATGTGTCTCATGGTGCTACCTCTCGATGGAAGCTCAGGAACGGCACGCCGAGTCGCGAAGTGCGGCGGTGGCGCAGTTCCTCAAGGAGAAAGGTACGCGAGGGGCCGTGCGTCGGCGAAACGATCGTCGCTCTCATGGTGTTCAAAGAGGATACTCGAGCCGGAGGATCCAATGCGTTCACTCCAGCTTCTCTCCGCGATGGTCGTGCTCGCGGCGGCCGCGGGTTGCAGCGGGAGCAGCTACATGAGTGGGGGCGGGTGCACCAGCGGCACCCTCAACGGCACCGGCTCCGGCACCAAGTCGTCGGGAACGTTCACCCAGGCCTTCGCCACACCGGGCACGTATACCTACCAGTGCGCGGTGCATGGCGCCGCGATGGGAGGGACGGTCACGGTCAACTAAACGTGCGTTCCCGCAGGGCGATGGCGAGTACGCTCCATGGCTGGGTTCATTCACACCTGAGAGCACACCATCGATGCGCCTCGCACTGCGACGCGCCGCCGCTCGCTACTTCAGCTGCCCCCAGAGGAAAGCGTACCCCACCGTCCTATACGTCGCCTGCTGCTCCGGGGTGTCCCCCGCCCCGTGGCCGCCCTCGACGTTCTCGAAGAAGAGTACCTTGTGCCCCATCGCCTCCATCTTCGCCGCCATCTTGCGCGCCTGCTCCGGGCCCACGCGGTCGTCCGACGTCGTCGTTGTGAATAGCACGGGCGGATACCTCCGATCGGCGGCCACGTTTTGGTACGGTGAGTATTTCGAGAGGTACGCCCACTGGTCGGGCTGATCGGGGTCGCCGTACTCGTCGATCCAGCTCGCGCCGGCCTGCAGCTTCGTGTAGCCGCGCATGTCGAGCAGGGGCACCTGGCAGGAGACGGCGCCGTAGAGCTCAGGATGCTGTGTGAAGGCGACGCCCACGAGCAACCCGCCATTGCTCCCCCCCTCGATGCCGAGATGCGAGGGCGAGGTCAACTTGGCCGCGATCAGGTCGCGGGCCACAGCGGTGAAGTCATCGTACGCCCGCTGGCGATTCGCCTTCTGCGCCGCGCGGTGCCACTCCGGGCCGAACTCTCCGCCCCCGCGAATGTTCGCCACCGCCTCCGCGCCACCGCGCTCGAGCCAGGCAGCTCCTCGCGTCGCACTATAGTACGGCAGCTCGGACACCTGAAAGCCACCGTACGCGGTGAGAATGGTAGGGGTCGTGCCGTCCCGCGGCGCGTCCGCGCGACGGACGAGGAAGTAGGGGACCTTCGTCCCGTCGGCCGATGTGGCCCACCGCTGGCTGACTTCGAGTCCCTTCGCATCGAACATCGGCTTGCGCTGCTTCACGAGTTGCAGTTCGCCGCTTTCCGTCACGTGGTACAGGCTGGTGGGCTGCAGGAAGCCCTCGAAGTCGAAGAAGTAATCATCGGTCATGGCATCGGTCGCGGCGACGCTCACCGTGCCGAGCGCGGGCGCGGGGATGCGCGCATCCTCCCAGCGGCCGTTCACCAGACGATAGCGGTGCAGCTCATTGCGCACGTTGTCGAGCAGCGACACCAGCACGTCGTTCTTCGTGGTGCTCACCGCGTCTACCGTGATGCGGCTGGTTTGCGCGACGATCACCTGGAAGTCGCGCTTCCCGCCGAGGAAGGCGGCGAGGTCGATCGCGATGACCGACCCGGTGGCGAACTCGCGTCCCCCGGCCGTCCACGGTTTGCGAAGGTACACAACCAGCTGGCCGGCGGCGAAGTTGGGATCCGCGTCTTTCGGGACATCAAGCTTGATGAGGGAATCACGGATCACGATGAACACCTCGTGATCGAAGAAGGTGGGGGCGTGGTAGACGATCGGCAGGATCCGGTCCCGCTCCCAACGGCTCGTTGCGAAAGTACCCATGTCGGACGCCGGCGATTCGAAAATCGTGACGGCCGACGCGAGCGGCGTGCCGCGCCGCCAGCGTTTGACGATGCGCGCGTAGCCCGACGTGGTCATGCTGCCGGCGCCGAAGTCGGTGGCCACGAGCACCGTGCTCGCGTCCACCCAGGCCACCGAACTCTTCGCCTCCGCGAGGTGGAAGCCGTCGGCGACGAAACGCCTGGTGTTCAGGTCGAACTCGCGCACTTCCGTGGCGTCGGCGCCGCCGCGCGAAAGGTTGACCAGACAATCG
>JAYUMO010000404.1:0-2807 GCA_043762555.1 Gemmatimonadaceae bacterium
CTCGACGAGCTCTTCGTGCAGGACCTCTACTGCGGCGCCGACGCCTCGTACCGGCTCAGCTGCCGCTATGTGACGCCGAACGCGTGGCACGCGAACTTCGTGCGCAACATGTTCATCCGCCCCAACGCGGCGGAGCTCGCATCCTTCGCGCCGACCTTCACCATTTTGCACGCGCCGGAGTTCCACGCTGAGCCCGGACGGCACGGCACGCGCAGCGGCACCTTCATCGTGCTCAATCTCGCGCGCCGGATGATCCTTATCGGCGGCACGCGCTACGCCGGCGAGCTCAAGAAGTCGATGTTCACCGTGATGAACTACCTGCTCCCCCAGCAGGGCGTGCTCTCCATGCATTGCTCGGCCAACGTGGGCGAGAGCGGCGATGCCGCGCTCTTCTTCGGCCTCTCGGGCACCGGGAAGACGACGCTCTCCGCCGACCCCCACCGCGACCTCATCGGCGACGATGAGCACGGGTGGAGCGAGCACGGCGTGTTCAACTTCGAGGGGGGCTGCTACGCGAAGGCGATAAACCTTTCGGCGGAGCACGAGCCCGACATCTTCGCGACGACGCAGATGTTCGGCACCATCCTCGAGAACGTCGTGCTCGATCCGGCGACGAAGAAGGTGAAGTTCGACGACCAGTCGGTCACCGAGAACACGCGCGCGTCGTACCCGCTGCACTACATCCGGAATCACGTGCCGAGCGGGAGCGGCGGGCATCCGAAGAACGTGGTCTTCCTGACGGCGGATGCCTTCGGCGTGCTCCCGCCGATCGCGCGACTCACCTCGGATCAGGCGATGTACTATTTTCTGTCGGGCTACACGGCCAGGGTGGCGGGCACCGAGCGCGGCGTCACCGAGCCGCAGGCGACGTTCAGCGCTTGCTTCGGCGCGGTGTTCCTGGTGTGGCATCCCACCAAGTACGCCGAAATGCTGGGCGCGCTGCTCACGGAGCACCGGAGCCACGTGTGGCTCGTGAACACCGGCTGGAGCGGCGGCGCGTACGGCGTGGGTACGCGGATGAAGCTCGCGCACACGCGCGCGATGGTGCGGGCGGCGCTGGCCGGGACGCTGGATGACGTGGCGGTGAAGATCGATCCGGTGTTCGGGCTCAACGTGCCCGCCGCGATCGAGGGCGTCCCGTTGAACGTGCTCGACGCGCGCGGCAGCTGGAAGGACGCCGCCGCCTACGACGCGCAGGCGAAGAAGCTGGCGGGGATGTTCCGCGAGAACATCAAGAAGTTCGGGAGCGCCGTGAGCGCGGGGATCCTCGCGGCGGGGCCGCGCGAATAGATGGCGCCGGCGAGCGGTCGCGGCGACTGAGTGAACGCATGACCACCATCCGCGACCCGCTCTGGAACAACATCCGGGTGGACCCGGTCGCCCGCCAGCTCGTGGACACGGCGGCAATGCAGCGGTTGCGCTACGTGCGCCAACTCGGATTCGCCCACCTCGTCTATCCCGGCGCCACGCATTCGCGCTTCGAGCACGCGCTCGGCGCCTACCATCTCGCGAAGCGCACGTCGCACGCCCTGCGCGAGGCCGGCGCGCTGGCGGGCGTGGCGGACGATGAGGCAAGTGTCGTCGCCGCCGCCGCGTTGTTGCACGACGTGGGCCACTATCCCTTCTCGCACGCGCTCGAGGAGATCGGCGTCGCGCATCACGAAGAGGTCGCGCGCGCGCTGATCCTCGACGGCGAGGTCGCGCATATCCTCAAGGCCGAGCACGGCGCCGACGCGCCGGCGCGCGTGATGGCGCTCATCCGCGGCGAGAGCAAGTCGCCGCTGCAGGGCTTGATCTCCGGCTCGCTCGACCTCGACAAGATCGACTACTTGAAGCGCGACGCGCTGATGTGTGGCGTCCCCTACGGCGAGATCGACGAGGACCGCTTGATGCACGCCATCGTGCTGGTCGCTGATCCGACGACGAAGCAGCCCGTGACCGGCGTGCGCGCCAAGGCGCTGAGCGCGCTCGAGTCGCTGCTCTTCGCGAAGTACCAGATGTACCGCAACGTCTACTGGCACCACGCCGTGCGCAGCGCTACCGCGATGTACAAACGGCTCGTGGAGGACGCCATTCGCGCCGGCGCTCTCGAGGCCGCCGCGCTCGTCCGCTACACTGACGAGGGTCTCCTGCACGCCCTCGAGTCCCGCGCCGCGAGCCCGTTGCTCGTGGGAATTCGCACCCGCCGCCTCTTCAAGCGCGCCTTCGAGACCCCCGCCGCGAACCTCGGCGACCGCGACCTCGAATGGATCGCGACCGACCGCGCTCGCGTGCGCGCCGTTGAGCTGAAGCTCGCCAAGGCAGCCGGCGTCGCCGAAGGCGACTTGCTGTTGGACTACCCCACAAAAACGCAGATGCTGTCGCTGGATCTGCCCGTGCTGCTGCGCGACGAGACCGTGGTCCGCCTCACCGCCCTCGGCATGGCTGGCGCGATCGACCTCCCGGTGCTGAGCGACAAGCTGTATCGCTCCGCCCGCTGGCTGCGGGTGTTCACCGCGAAGCGCCTGACACTTCGCGAAGAGCAGATCTTCTCTGCGATCGCATGAGGGTGAGTATCACGGGGCGCTTCGCGCGCGCTGCGGGTCGCCCCCCACGCCCGTCCAGCCACTACTCGCCACTGTCCACGCCTTCTATCGTCCTAGCCTCCTGACACCCTCCACAACCTGTTACCTACTCTCTGCTAGCCACAACTCTCCCTCCCGGATCTCCGATGCGCGCACGATTTCTGCTCTCCGTCCCTCTCCTCGCCGCCGCCTCGCAACTTCATGCCCAGCGCGGCGCGTACCTATCCGACCTCACCTGGCCCG
>JAYUMO010000405.1:0-5042 GCA_043762555.1 Gemmatimonadaceae bacterium
TTGCGGCGCCGCGATCGCACCAGATTCACCCAACTCGACGTCCCCTGCAGCCGCCAATCCACCGGCGGATTCAGATGCGCGATGTGGTCGCGCCAGAGGGGAAGCCGGCGCGAGCCCTCCACCGCCTGCACCCAGACGCACGGGCGGTCGGGAAAGACCTCGCAGTTCCCGTTCACGAGCACGCCGCCGCACGGGCCGTTGCGCAGATTCTTCGGGCAGCGCATGGGACAGACGAGTCCGGTGGAGTGCAGCACGCACTGGCCGCACATCCGGCAGTCGAAGATCGCGCCCTTCACCGCCTTCTCGACGGCGACGAGCGCTCGCTCGACAATGCGTTTCTTCACTCGCCGCGCGTGCGCTCGGTAGGGTTCACGCGACCGGCGTCCGCTTGTCGGGGTCGACGAAGGGCATCGTCACTACTGTCGCATTGCGCCGCCCCCACTCGCTCTCCACGAGCAGCTTCGTGCCGTTGCTCGACTGGTCCGCCGGCACCCAGCAGTAGCCGATGTTCCGCTTGAGGCGCGGCGAGTAGATGGCCGACGTCACCAGGCCGATGGCGTCGCCGCCCCCGCTCGCGCGGCGCGCGGGCCACTTCACATTGTTGAGCGCCGGGAACTTGTCGCCGTCGAGCTCCACGCCCACGAGCCGGCGCCTTACCCCTTGCAGCCTCACGCGCCGCAACGCGGCGATCGAGATGCTGGCGTCGTCGTTCAACTCGTAGTTCACGAGCCGCTCCAAACCGATCTCGAGCGCGTTGTTCTCGTATGTCATATCGGCGCCCCAATTGAGGATCCCGCCTTCGATGCGGCGAATGTCCGACGGGCCGGTGGGCTTCACCTTGTACGGCTTGCCCACCTCCAGGAGCGCCTCCCAGATCTGCGAACCCTTGCTCGGGTTGAGGAGATAGATCTCGTAGCCGACCTCGCTCGTCCACCCGGTGCGCGTGACCACCACGGGAATGCCGCGGATCTCGGTGCGCATCCAATAGTAGTACTTGAGGTCGAGCACGCTCGGGCCGACGAGATCCTTCATCAACAGTTTCGACTTGGGCCCCTGCACCTGCAGCGGCGCGACGTCGAGCTCGCGGATGGTGACGTTGAGCTTCGGATACGCATGTTTCAGTCCGCGGGCGAAGAGGAGCGCGTCACTGGACGCGAGCGCGAACCAGAAGGTGTTCTCTTCCATGCGCGTCATCACCGGATCGTTGATGACGCCGCCATCGGAGTCGCAGATGAGCACGTATTTCCCCTGACCCACCGCGCACTTGGAGAGATCGCGCGGCGTGAGCAGCTGCGCGAACGTGAAGCCGTCGGGGCCGCTGATCTCGAGGCAGCGCTCGACGGCGACGTCCCAAATGGTGACGTCGTTGAGCAGCGCCTCGAACTCCGCCTCGAAGCTGTCGAAGCGGATGGGGAAGTACATGTGATTGTAGACCGTGAATCCCAGCGGCGAGCTGGCTTGCGTGCCCTCGTAGTACGGCGTGCGGCGATTCCGCGCGCCGCGCTGGACGAGACCCATGTCGAACGGGGGCATTCACCACCTCCTTGTGCGTACGAGATCCCGGCGCGGGGCGCCGGGGACCCCCTATGATGCTCGCGCCGGGGAGCGGCGCAAGGAGCGATCGACGTCTTCGGGACTCGGCACTCGGGACTCGGGACTCGGGAGAGAGTAGATGCTGGACCGACTCCCGCCGTACCTACTTTCTACTGGCTCCCGAGTCCCGAGTCCCGAGCCCCGAGTCTCTCCACGCCCTCGACAGGCCCCGCAACCCGCACGATACTTCGCTCCTGATGCCCGACTCCATCGCCCCCCTCACCGCGGCCCTCTCCGACCGCTACGCCATCGAGCGCGAGATCGGCGCCGGCGGCATGGCCACCGTGTACCTCGCGCGCGACATCAAGCACGACCGTCACGTCGCGCTCAAGGTGCTCAATCCCGAGCTCGGCGCGGTGCTCGGCGTCGAACGATTCCTCGCCGAGATCAAGGTCACGGCCAATCTGCAGCACCCGAACCTGCTGCCCCTCTTCGACAGCGGCGAGGCGGCGGGGCTGCTCTTCTACGTGATGCCCTTCGTCGAGGGGGAGTCACTGCGCGTGCGACTCGAGCGCGAGAAGCAGTTCCCGGTGGACGAAGCGGTGCGGATCGCGGTCGCCGTCGCCACGGCGCTCGACTACGCGCACGGGCATGGTGTGATCCACCGCGATCTCAAGCCCGAGAACATCCTGCTGCAGGCGGGGCAGCCGGTGGTGGCCGACTTCGGCATCGCGCTCGCGGTGAGCAAGGCGGGGGGCAATCGGATCACGCAGACCGGGCTCTCGCTGGGTACGCCGCAGTACATGTCGCCGGAGCAGGCGACGGGCGACCGCGTGATCGACGGTCGGAGCGACATCTATTCGCTCGCCGCGATGACGTACGAGATGCTCACCGGCGAACCGCCACACATCGGCAACACGGCGCAGGCGATCATCGCGCGCGTGCTCACCGATCGGCCGCGTCCGATCCGTGCGTCGCGGAGCGCGGTGCCCGAGCACGTAGAGGCGGCCGTCGAGCACGCGCTCGAGAAGCTGCCGGCGGATCGCTACAGTACCGCGCACGAGTTCGCCGAAGCGCTGCAGGGGAGGGCGGGGACGAGCGTGACGCGTGCCGCCGCGGCGCCGCGGGGCGATGCGCGGACTCGGAGGTCGCGTCTGCGCGATCCGGTCGTCCTCGCACTCGCCGTCGTGACGATCGCGTCGGTCGCGATGGCCGCGCTCGCGAACCGGAAAGCTTCACCGTCGTCGATGCTCCGCGCGGTCCGCTTCCTAGTCTCGGTGGGCGACAGCCTGCAGCCGGGCCTCGCGTTCCCGTGGCCCGCCGCGATCTCGCCCGACGGAGGCACGATCGTATTCTCCGCGCAGCGTCCCCCGAAAGCGCCGATGTTGTTCGCCCTCCGCACCGACCAGCTCGAGCCGCAGCCGATCCCCGGCACGGAGGGCGGGTTCCAACCCCTCTTTTCTCCCGACGGCGAGTGGGTGGCGTTCGAAGTAACGGGAAAGGAGAGAAAGGTTCGGCTCGATGGCAGCGCTCCCGTCAACATTTCCACCGGCGGCTCGGCGAACGGCGCGGACTGGACGACGCGCAACGAGCTCATTCTCGGGTCGCAGGGACCGATCCGCGGCCTATCCCGGGTCAGCGCCGCCGGCGGCGATCCCGCCGTGCTCACCCGCCCGGACAGCGTGCACGGCGAGCGCAATCACCTGTGGCCGATCGCCTTCCCGGACGGGAATACTATCGCGTTCGTGGTCTGGTACGGGGAACTCGCGTCGTCGCGACTGGCGCTCACCTCGGTGGACGATGGGAAGATCGTTCTCTTGGACATCAAGGCCATTCGTCCGCTCGCGGTGTTGGATCGCCGGCTCGTATTCGTTCAGGCCGACGGCGCCGTGATGGCGGTGGACGTCGACGCGGCACGGAAGCGGGTGCGGGGGCAGCCGGTTCCCGTACTCGACCCGGTGAACGTGCCCGCGGGCAATAACGGGAACTCCGACATCTTCCTGTCGCCGGGCGGTGCACTCATTACCGCTCAGGGCTCCGACGTGGGGCAACTCGGTTGGACCGACCGCGATCGCTCGTTTCATCCGATCGTTCGTGAGGTACGAGGCTTCTACGCGCCGCGAGTGTCGCCGGACGGAAGGAAGATCGCCGTCATCATCGGCGATGGGCAGCAGACCGATCTGTGGATCGAGGACCTCTCGACCTCGACCCTCTCACGCATGACCACGATCGGATCGGTCACCTGCGCCGAGTGGACACACGACGGCAAGCAGCTGCTCGTTGCGGGCGCGCGCAGCGAATTCTGGCTCCAACCCGCGTCGGGGGGGACGCCGCCGCAGCTGATCGCCAAATTGGAAGACCTTGCGGTGTGCGGCACGCTTCGTCCCGACGGACGGTCGCTCGTCGTCAGCGCGCTTGCGAATAACTCGTGGGACCTCTGGACGGTCTCGCGCGATTCCGGCGTCGCTCCGAAGCCGTACATCGCCACGCCCGCCACCGATTGGGCGGCGCGCTTCTCGCCGGACGGCCGCTGGGTCGCGCTCGAAGCCGACGAATCGGGCACGTCGGAAGTGTACGTGCGGAGCTTCCCCGACCCCTCATCGCGCGTGCAGATATCGGCCGGTGAAGGGAGGACCCCGATGTGGTCGCCGGATGGCACGCGCATCACGTATGTGTCGGGGGATGCCGTCGTGCGCGCGCGCACCTCCGGCGCACCCGTATTCCAAGTCCTGTCTCGCGATACGATCCTGCTCGGAGCGGGCGGATTCTTTCTCGGCACCGGCACCGCCAACTACGACCTCTCGCCCGATGGAAATCGTGTCCTCGCCGTGCGCCGTGAGCAGCGCCGCGCGCAGATGGTCGCGGTGCCGAATTGGATCGTAGAGTATCGGGGGCGGGTGAGGGCGGCGGAGAAATAGCGCGCCGCGCAACCGCCCCAGGGAAGGACTCGGGACTCGGGAATCGGGAATCGGTGATGGCATGACAACATCGATGTACGGCAGTACGTCAAAGTTGTTCTTCCTCGACCGATTCCCGATTCCCGATTCCCGGATCTTCTAGGGCACCGGCTGCAGCTTTGCCGTCAGCGAAACGGTATTGAGCCCGCCGCACCCCACCGTACTCCGCGTCACCCCGATGCCCGATCGCGTCCACGGAGCGTATCCGTCGTGCTCGAAGCGCACCTCATAGCTTCCGGACACGGCGCCCCCCACCATCACATCGGGAGGGCTGTTCACCCGATGCAGGGAGTCGAGGTATGTCCCCGCCTGCGCCACGCCGCGCGCGCTATCGGCGAGCGCCCTCGCCGTCATCGAGTCCGTGATGGACACACTGACCGCCGGGGTGTAGGTGGCGGAGCAGATCCCAACGGGCAGTTGGGCGTCGGGCTTGCACGCCAACGGCGCGACGGACAGCGCAAGCGCGACGGCGAGAGAGAGCGAACGGCTACTGCGGACCAAGGATGTTCTCATGCGGAGCTCCTGGCCTGATAGGGAGAGCATATCGTACCC
>JAYUMO010000406.1:0-1953 GCA_043762555.1 Gemmatimonadaceae bacterium
GCGCCGCCGAGCGGCTCGGGGATGATCTCATCGATGACGCCGAACTCGAGCAGATCCGGCGCCGTGATCTTGAGCGCCTTCGCCGCGCGCTCCTTCATCTCCGCGCTCTTGCCGTCCTTCCAGAGGATGGCGGCGCACCCCTCGATGGTGATCACGGAGTACACCGCGTTCTCGAACATGAGAACGCGGTCGGCGACGCCGAGCGCGAGCGCGCCCCCCGAGCCGCCTTCGCCGATCACCGTGGCGACGATCGGCACCTCGAGGCGGCTCATCTCGAACAGGTTCCGCGCGATCGCCTCGGACTGGCCGCGCTCCTCGGCGCCGAGCCCGGCCCACGCGCCGGGGGTGTCGATGAGGGTGAGCACCGGCACCTGGAACTTCTCGGCGAGCTTCATCAGCCGCAGCGCCTTGCGGTAGCCCTCGGGGTGCGGCATCCCAAAGTTGCGGCGGAGGTTCTCCTTGGTATCGCGCCCCCGCTGGTGGCCGATCACCATCACCGTCTCGCCGTCCAACCGCGCCCACCCGCCCACGATCGCGGGGTCCTCCCGGAAGGCCCGATCGCCGTGCAGCTCGATGAAATCGGTGAATGCGAGCGACAGATAGTCCAGCGTGAAGGGACGCCGCGGGCTGCGCGCCACCTGCACGCGCTGCACCGGGGAGAGATTGCCGTACACGATGCGGCGCAGCTCGCCCAGCTTCGCCTCGAGCGGCGCGATCTCGGCGTCCATGCTCAGGTGACCGCCGGCCGCGGACTTCTTGAGCTCCTCGATCTGCTTCTCGAGCTCTACGATGGGCCGCTCGAACTCCATCGACGACGCGCCCATGTCAGCTCCCCTTGACCAGACGCACGTGACCGTCGCCCACGAGCGCCCGCAGCTCCGCGAGCGCCGCGCTGGTGACCGCGATCTTGAGGGACCGCGAGCGCAGCCGAGCGCTCGCGCCACTGTCGTCCTTCCAGCGCAGCTCGAGCGGCGCCGAGCCGGCGTGCACTTCCGCCAGGTCGCGCAGCTCCTTCATGATCGCCGGCTTCACGCCGTGCCCCGCCGGCAGCTCGATCGCCACCGCCACGTTCCCCGTCGCGCGCAGCTCGGCGAAGGGGGTGAGCGACTCGATGATGAACGTGGGATGGTCCACCCCTTGGTCGCGCTTCGAGTAGCTCCCCTTGAGCAGCACGGGCACGTCGGGCTTGGCGCGATCCTTGAGCAAGGTCCACGCTTCGGGGAAGACGAGCACCTCCGAAGATCCCGAAAAATCCTCCACTGTCAACCGGGCGAACTCAGCCCCGCTCCGCTTGCTGATCTGCCTCTTGATCGCGGTGACCACCACGCCGAGGGTGATCGGCTGGTCGGTCCACGCGCCGAGCTGGCTCACCGTGTGGCTGGCGAACAGCTCCGTTTCGGTGCGGTACGGCTCGAGCGGGTGGCCGCTGATGTAGAAGCCGAGGATCTCCTTCTCCTTCGCCAATCGCTCGGCGTCGGTATACGGCTGCACGTTGGGGAGGGTGCGGACGAGCGGCGCGTGCGCGCCGTTGGCGCTGCTCTCCGCGCCGCCGAACAACGAGCCCTGACCGCTCACCTTCTCCTCCTGACGCAATGCGGCCTCGTGCAGCGCGCCTTCGAGGGCGCTCAGGTACTGCCGGCGGTGCCCGCCGAGGGAGTCCAGCGCGCCGCTCGCGATGAGCGCCTGGAAGACGCGGCTGTTGCAGATGCGCAGGTCGACGCGTTCCACGAAGTCGAAGAAGTCGTCGAAGGCGCCGTCGCGACGCGCGCCGAGGATGCTCTCGATCGCGCCGCGTCCCACGTTTCGGATGGCGCCGAGCCCGAAGCGCACGCGCTTGTCGCCGACCACGGTGAACTTGTAACCCGATTCGTTCACATCCGGCGGGAGCACCTCGAGCCCGATCTCGCGCGCCTCGTTGATGTACTTCACCACCGAGTCGGCGTCGCCGATCTG
>JAYUMO010000407.1:0-12044 GCA_043762555.1 Gemmatimonadaceae bacterium
CGAAGCGCACCGTGCGGTCGCAGAGCAGCTCCCCTTGGATGAAGGGCATCACGATGTACAC
Source organism: Gemmatimonadaceae bacterium (assembly GCA_043762555.1). Lineage (GTDB taxonomy): Bacteria > Gemmatimonadota > Gemmatimonadetes > Gemmatimonadales > Gemmatimonadaceae > DATKOH01. Next base: position 62 of record JAYUMO010000407.1, read on the forward strand.
GAGACCGGCCGCCGTCTCGCCGAGCCGGATGATGTGGCAGACGTTCGGGTGCGCGAGCCGCCCGCCGAGCGCCGCCTCTCGGCGCAGCCGCGCCATCGCGTTCTGGTCCTTGATCAGCGCCGGCGAGAGGATCTTGATCGCCACCTTCTCACCGGTGTTCGAGTCCTGCGCGAGGTAGACGAAGCTCATCCCCCCTTCGCCGATCTTCCGCGCCACCTGATAGCGATTGTCCAGCAGCTGCCCCGAGAGCTTGGCGAAATCCACCGTCTTCGGCCCCGTGGACGCCGGCGTTGCCGCGCTCGGCGCCGCGGGCGCCGTCGGCGCCGGGGCCGCCACCGCCGCGGCGGGGGGCACGGGCGAGTTGGGGCGCACCGGAGGGACGCCGAGCGGCGGCGTGGCCGGCGTCGGCGTCGCGGTGCTCCCCGTCAACAGCTTCGTGCCATCCTTGGCGCAGAAGCGGACGTCATCGGTGTACACGGTCCCGCAGCTTGGGCAGCGTGTGCTCACGTGCAGACCCGGTTGCGCCCCTCGGCCTTGGCGCGGTACAACGCCTCGTCCGACAGGGCCAGGAGATCCTCCGGCGAATTCACCCGCGGCGATGGCACCACCGCCACCCCAATGCTCACCGTCATGCGCGCTGTATCATAGCTCTCGCCGGGCAGTATCGCCTGTTCCGCGATCCGCATGCGGATGCGCTCGGCCACCGCCACCGCTCCCTCCTCCCCCGTCTCCGGGAGGACCACCACGAACTCCTCGCCGCCGAAGCGCGCGACCACATCGACCGCGCGCGCCTCGCGCTGGAGCACGCGCGCCGCGACGCGCAGTGCCTCGTCGCCGATCGGATGGCCGTAGGTGTCGTTCACCAGCTTGAAGTGATCGATGTCGATCATCAGCACGGAGAGACTGAGGGCGTAGCGGCGGGCGCGCTCGAGCTCCGCGCCGAGCCGCTCCATCAGCGCGCGGCGGTTGTGCGTCTGCGTGAGCGGATCGGTGCGGGCGAGGATCTCGAGCCGCTGCTTGTCGGCCTGCGTGTTCTCGATCGCCTGCGCGCGCCGGATCGCCGCCACCGCGGCGCCCACCACCGTGTCGGCGAACTCGACGTCGGCCGGCCCGAGCGCGGCCTCCCCCTGCACCGTGCGCAGGAAGATCACCCCCGCTTGCTCGCCGTCCAGCCGGAAGGGGAGCGCGATGATCGAGCGGAAGGGGACGAGCGTGCCCGCCGCCGCCCATTCGTGACGGAGCTGACTGTAGATGGGGCTCGCGTCCACGTCCTCGATCAGCACCGGCGCGCGCGACTCGAGCGCGCTGCGGATCTCCGGGTAGCGCTCCAAACGGATCTCGAGGTGGCGGAGCCCCGGCGTCTCGTACGCGGCCGCGACCACGCCCACCGCGTCGCCGGGGCGCGCGAGCACCAGCGAGCAGTGCGAGATGTCGAGCGCACGCGCCACGCGCCGCACGAGGATGTGGTACAGCTCCTCGCTCGAGAAGTCGCCCGTCACCTCGTGCAGGATGTCCACCATCTTGCGCCGGCTCTCGGCCTCGCCCTTCGCCCGCTCGAGCTCCACCTCGGTGGAGCGCAGTGCCTTGCGCGCGTCCACCAGCTCGCGCCGCGCGCGGAGCTGCACGCGTACGCGCGTGAGCAGGTCGCGCACGTGGAATGGCTTCGCGATCACGTCGGTGGCGCCCATGGTGAGCAGCTGCGGCGCCGCGTCCTCCACCGCCCGCGCGGACATCGCGAGCACCGGCACATCCCGAAAGAGATCGTCCCCCGCCATCCCCTGCAGCACGGTGGCGCCGTCCCCTTCCGGCGTCGGCACGTCGAGCAGCAGGAGGTCGGGCTGCATCGCGCGCACCTGCTCGAGCACGCGGTGCGGGCCGCCGCGCACGACCGCCACCTCGTAGCTCTGCTCCTTCAGCAGCCAGGAGAGGGTGCTCGCGAGCAGATCGTCGTCGTCGGCGATCAGGATCCGCGGCTTATCCATGGCCCAGGATGTCCTGCAGGCCGTCCCACTCGATGTTCCCGCCGCTCAGCACGGCGACGGTGGGACCGATCGGGCGTACCAGCCCCTCGCGCAGCGCCGCCACCGTGATCGCGCCGCTTGGCTCCACCACCAGCTTCATCCGGTCGAGTAGGAAGCGCACCGCGCGGCGGATCGCGTCGTCTTCCACGAGCACCACCTCGTCGATGTAGGCGGCGTGGTGCGCGAAGGGGAGCGCGCCGATCTGCACCGCGAGCAGGCCGTCGGCGATGCTCGTCGGGGCGTCGAGCGTCACCGGCGTGCCGGCGGCGCGGGCGCGCGTGAGCTTGGGCGCGCCGGCCGGCTCCACGCCGATCACGCGGGCGCGCGGCGCGAGCAGCTTGACCGCCGTCGCCACGCCGGCGCTCAGGCCGCCGCCGCCCACGGGCACGAGCACCGTCCCGACATCGGGAAGGTCCTCCACGATCTCGAGCCCGGTCGTCCCCTGCCCGGCGATGATCACCGGATCGTCATAGGGCGGGACGAGCACGCTCCCCTCATCGCGCGCCAGCTCCAGCGCGCGCGCCATCCGGTGCGACGTGGTCGTCCCGGCGAGCACGATCCGCGCGCCGAGTCGTTCCGCCCCCGCGCGCTTGGCCGCGGTGACGGTGGTCGGCATCACGACCGTCGCCGGCACGCCGAACAGCCGCGCCGCGAGCGCCACCGCCTGCGCGTGATTCCCTGAGCTCGGCGCGATCACGCCGCGACGCCGCACGTCGTCAGCGAGCTGCGACAGGAAGTAGTACGCGCCGCGGAATTTGAAGGCGCCCCCGCGCTGGATCGTCTCAGGCTTGAGCCAGATCGCGGGCGTGTCCGCCGCGCCCGCCGCGCCCGCCGCGAGCACTTCGCTCGCCGGCAGGAGTGGCGTGCGCACGGCGACGCCCCGCAGCACGGCGGCGGCGGCGCGGAGGTCGGCGAGCGAAACGAGCGCGGTCTGCGGTGAACGCGTGACGGTGGCCATGAAAAGGACTCTGCACTCGACGACGCGCCCACGCTAGTGGGTTGCGGCGCGCCGCTACGGAGGGGCCGTCGTGCTTTCGGGCTTGCTTTCCGGTGCGGCCCGCAGGGTCGTTGGCCGCGGAGTCCAGAGCAGGATGACGGCACATGTGCCGCGCGCGCCGCCGTAGCGCGGAGGGGCTTCGCCGGGCGGATACACTTCGATCGCCTCCACCTGGTTCGACCGCCCAGTCTGCGAACCCTCCACCTGCATCCCGTCCAGGTAATAGGCCGGGAAGCAATTCCTGGCTGAGCGCACCCACACCGCGACCGCTCCGCTGTCGGTCATGTACACGGCGATCCCCGGAATGCCGCGCAGGAGCTCCGGCACCGGCACCACGCCGTGCGCGTCGATCGCCCGTCGGTCGAGGAACCGGCCGATCCCCATCTGCCGGCGCCCCGTGAACCCCGCCGCGTCGCCGGCCGGTGACCCCGCGCGGCCCGCCACGATCACTCGATTCAGCACGTGCGCGAGAGCTTCCTCGAGGCGCACGACCACCGGCGTGACGACGCCCGCGCGCGACTCCACATCCGCGCGCCGCTCGGGGAATCCGACGCGTCGGACAACGAGCAGCTGCGACCCGGAGGGGAGATGATCGAGCCGGAACTCTCCGATCGAGTCGGAGGTGGCGAAGCCCGAGTCGCCCGCGACCGAGATGCGCGCCCCGTGCGCCGGCTGACCCGTGAGGAAGAGGACCGAGCCGCGCACCGCGCCCTCCCCCGGCGCGCCGATCATGAGATCGCGTCGCCCCAACCCATGGTCCGCCACGCGCGCCGGCACCTCCCCGCTCGCCCGTGCTCGGCCGCGCGCGCGCACGGCGAAATTCGTTCCCGGCGGCAGGCCGCACGCCGCGAACGTCCCGTCGACGCCGGTGACGGCGACCACGCTGGCGCGCACGCGCGCCATCTTCCCGTCCGGAAAGGTCCACACATCCCAGCGCACCTCGACGCTCGCGCCCGCCACCGGGGCGAGCGCCGCCGCGTCGCGCACAACGCCGATGAGCACGCCGCCGTCGCCCGAGTCGCTCGCCGCCGCCGCGGCCGCCGGGCAGACGAGCCCGATGAGCGTCGCCGCCGACGGCACCGCGAGCCGCACCGTGCGCCGTTCCCCGGCGCCCACCTCAATGGCCGCCGGCGGCACCGCCGCGCCCAGCGAGTCGAGCGCCTCGCTCTCGACGACGAGCGTGTAGCGCCCCGGCGGCAGCGAATCGAGCGCGAATCGCCCCGCCGCATCCGTCCTCGCCGCCCGCGGCGTCCCGTCGGCCGCGACGAGCGCCCCCACCAGCGGCGCCCCGCGCAGCGAGTCGTACACCGCCCCCTCGATCGCCCCCGGCGCCTGAGCACCCGCGCCCACCGCGCCCGCGACGAGGAGGACCGTCGACAACCCATGCCGCACCACCCGAACCTCCGTAGCGCTTCCCCTCTACGATACCCCCCGTCGAGATTATCGCACCCCCGATCCCCCGCGCCCGCCATCATTCCATCGCGCGCCAAGGGCGCTACGCCGCGGATAACAGCGGATGACTACGGATTTCCGCGGATCACTACGTGGGAGATGTCGTTCCAAAGTGCCCGCTTTCGGCCCCCGCGCGATGCCCTCGCTCGCCTCTCGGAGCGATCCGCGTAGATCCGTTCCCGGATCCGCGTTCATCCGCGGCAAAGCGCCCGTGCTCTCCCGCGGCACGGATGAGGAAAAGGGGGCAAGATCACGATTTCGCGATCCCGCCCCCGCTCCCACTCTCTATCGCCGACTCTCTATTCCTCTTCCGCCACCCCCGCCGCTTCCTCCGCGATTTCCCCTTCCTCTTCGGGCACCACGCGCGCCACGTCGCGCACCACATCCCCCGAGTGCAGCTCCACGAGCTTCACCCCTTGCGTGTTGCGCCCGCTGATGCGGATCCCCTTCACCGGCATCCGGATGATCACCCCGTGCTGTGTGATCAGCATCAGCTCGTCGTCCGGCAGCACTTCCTTGAGCGCCACCACGTCACCCGTTTTGTCGGTGCGATTGAGCGTGATGATCCCCTTGCCGCCGCGCTTCTGCACGCGGTACTCGTCGATCGGCGAGCACTTCCCCATCCCCTTCGAGGTGACCACCAGCAGCGTCGCGTCGCGGCGGACCACCACCATCCCCTTCACGACATCGCCCTTGCCGAGCTCGACCCCCTTCACGCCGGTGGTATCGCGCCCCATCTCGCGCACGTCGGCCTCGTGGAAGCGGATCGAGAGCCCGTGCGTCGTCGCGAGCACGATGTCGTTCGATCCGCTCGTCACTTGGACGTCGATCAGCTGGTCGCCGTCCTCGATCTTGATCGCCTTGATCCCCGTCGAGCGCGGATTCGCGTACTGCGAGAGCGCGGTCTTCTTCACCGTCCCGAGCTTCGTCGCGAAGAGCAGGTACTCCGTGTCCGCGAACTCGCGCACCGGCACCATCGCCTGGATGCTCGTGTCCGCGGTCACGTTGATCAGGTTGATCACCGGCTTCCCCTTCGCGGCGCGCCCGGCCTGTGGGATCTCGTGCACCTTGAGCCAGAAGCAGCGCCCGTCGCCGGTGAAGAACAGGATGTAGTCGTGCGTGCTCGCGATGAACAGGTGCTCGATGAAATCCTCATCCTTGAGCGCCTGCCCGTTCACCCCCTGTCCGCCGCGCCGCTGGCGCCGGTAGGTGGTCACCGAGGTCCGCTTGATGTATCCCGAGTGCGAGACCGTGACCACCATGTCTTCCTCGGCGATCAGATCCTCGACCGTGAACTCCCCTTCGTCGCTCGTGATCTCGGTGCGCCGCTCATCGCCGAACTTGGTGGCGAGTTGCGTCAGCTCGTCCTTCATCAGCGTCAGCCGGCGTTCCTTGGATCCGAGGATCGTGCGCAGCTCCTTGATCTCCGCGCGCACCTCCTTGAGCTCCGCCTCCAGCTTCTCGATCTCGAGCCCGGTGAGCTTGGCGAGCCGCATGTTGAGGATCGCCTCGGCCTGCCGCTCGCTCAGCTTGAAGCGCTTCTGCAGCTGCTCGCTCGCCGTCGGCGTGTCCTCCGCCGCGCGGATGAGCTTGATCACCGCGTCGATGCTGTCCACGGCGATCTTGAGCCCTTCCAGGATATGCTCGCGCTCTAAGGCCTTGTCGAGGTCGAACTGCGTGCGGCGCACCACCACTTCGTGCCGGTGCACGATGAAGTGCTCGAGCACCTCCTTCAACGGCATCACCTTCGGCACCAGCTGCCGCGTGTTCACGTCGGGCACCAGCGCGAGCATGATCACGCCGAATGTCGCCTGCATCGCGGTGTGCTTGTACAGCTGATTGAGCACCACCCGCGGGATCGCGTCCCGCTTGAGCTCGATGACGAGCCGCATCCCGTCGCGGTCCGACTCGTCGCGCAGGTCGGAGAGCCCCTCGATCTTCTTGTCGCGAGCGAGCTCCGCGATCTGCGTGATCAGCCCGTTCTTCGTCACCTGGTACGGGATCTCCGTGATCACGATCTGCGACTTGTTCGAGCTCTCCTTCTCCTCGATCACCGCGCGCGCGCGCATGATGATCTTGCCGCGACCCGTCTCCTGGTAGCTGCGGATCCCTTCGCGCCCGTAGATGTAGCCGCCCGTCGGGAAATCGGGGCCCTTGATGTACTTGCGCAGCTCGGCCGGCGTCGCGTCCGGCTTGTCGATCAGGTGGACGATCGCCGCCGCCACCTCCTGCAGATTGTGCGGCGGGATGTTTGTCGCCATCCCGACCGCGATCCCCGTGCTGCCGTTCACCACCAGATTCGGGATCCCGCTCGGGAGGACCGTCGGCTCCCGCAGCCGGTCGTCGAAGTTCGGCGCGAAATCGACCGTATTCTTGTCGATGTCGGCCAGCATCTCCATCGCGATCGCCGCGAGCCGCGCCTCGGTGTACCGGTACGCCGCCGCCGGGTCGGGGTCGATCGAGCCGAAATTCCCCTGCCCGTCCACCAGCGGATAGCGCAGCGAGAAGGTCTGCACCATGCGCACGAGCGCGTCGTAGACGCTTGAGTCCCCGTGCGGGTGGTACTTCCCGAGCACGTCGCCCACCACGGTGGCCGACTTCTTGTAGGGGCGGCCGGGAACGAGGCCGAGCTCGTTCATCGCGTAGAGCACGCGCCGGTGCACCGGCTTCAGCCCGTCGCGCACATCGGGCAGCGCGCGCGACACGATGACGCTCATCGAATAATTGATGAACGACTCTTTGATCTCCTCGTCGATCAAGCGCGAGACGATCCGTTCCCGGTTGTTCGGTGCGGTCATTTGGAGGTGGCTGAGACAGTGAAATATAGTCCGAAGGGAAGGCGATGTGCAGACGCGAACGGCCGGCCTCAGCAAGGGCCCCGCGAACCACTATCGGGGCGGCCGGAACGGCCTAGTTTGGGGGCCATGAAGACACTCAGTATCGTCGCCGCGGTCGCTGTCCTCCTCGCGAGCGGTACCTCCGGCGCCGCCCAGGAATTCACCGGGTTCTTTGGGCCCCAGTGGGATATTTCGGTGTCGAACCCTGCCACGTACCAGTGGCGGCTCGACTACCAGCAGGGGCTCGGGAAACAGTGGTACTTCGAGACCGGGTGGGTGAACGACGGCCACATCCCCAGCCACCTGCGCGACGGCATCGCGGCCCAGATCGGCATCCGGACCGCCCTATTCAGTCCCCGCGTCGAGGTGGGGCTCGCCACCGGCGTCGACCGCTTCTACGACACGGTGGACGATCCCGCTAACCCCGGGGGCTTTGCGGACGTCCAGGGCTGGCTCTCACTGACCAGCGCCCAATTCTCTTACTTACGCGGGACGCTGGATCATACGCGGCCAGGTCAACCTCGAGCTGGCGCCCTCCACGAGCTACGACGCGCTCAGCGCCCTCCTCGGCCTCGGTTACCAGCTGCAGAGGTCCGACGCCCCCGGCGCGCGCGCGGAACCCGCGCGCCAATCCGCCTTCACGACGCACAACGAGGTCGCGGCCTTCATCGGACAGACCGTGCCCAACGGCGGTTCGTCCGATCCCAAAGGGGTCGCCGGCATGGCGGAATTTCGCCACGGCGTCTGGCGCTATTTCGACCTCACCTTCAGTTGGATCAACCAGAGCGACAACGCCGTGCTCAGCCGCGTCGGCCTCGCCACCCAGCTCTGGCCCACTCGCGCCTTTGGCCCGGTGACGCTCGGGATCGGGCGCGGTGCCTACTTCGCGGTGGACCAAGTGGACACGACCTCCACCGGCGACAAGGCGAAGGCCGTCGCCGGTCTCGTCTCCCCCACCGCGAGCTACCGTTTCGGCCAACACTGGCTCGCCCGTTTCATCTGGAATCGCACCGTGACGACCAACAACACCAATACCGACTTCTTCGGACTCGGCCTCGGCTATCGTTGGTAGGCAAGGTCGACGGCGCTTTGCCGCGGATCACGCGGATCGGAACTGCGGATGAACGCGGATGATGACCTCCGTCGCACCCTCCGGGCGATCCGCGTAGATCGCCCTTCCGATCCGCGTCGATCCGCGGCTAAGCGCCGTTGTCCGTCCCCCCAATACCTTGACATCCGACAACAACCTTTTCATGGTTATTGTTGTCGAACATCGAGGCATTACCCCACCGGAGCCGCCCCATGGCCGAGCGCGCCGAATTGCTGCAGGGAACGCTGGACCTCCTCATCCTCAAGGCGCTCGTCGTCGCGCCGCTGCATGGATGGGGGATCTCCAAGCGACTCCGTCAGCTCTCCAGCCACGCCCTCGACGTCGGGCAAGGGAGTCTCTACCCGGCGCTCTACCGGCTCGACGAGCGTGGCTGGATCAAGGCCGCGTGGGGGATCAGCGACGAGGGCCGCCGCGCGAAGTTCTACACCCTCACCGCCGAGGGGAAGAAGCAGTTCGCCGCCGAGCGCTCCCAGTGGCGCCACTTCGCCGCCACCGTCGAGCTCGTCCTCAAGGCCACCTGACCGGAGCACGCCATGGCCACCTGGATGAACCGGCTCGCCCACCGCCTCCGCGCGCTCTTCGCGCGCGGGCGCATCGAACACGAGATGACCGAGGAGATGCGCCTCCATCTCGAGCTGGAGTCCGCCGACCTCGCGCGCTCCCGCGGCCTCGCGCCGGACGAAGCCCGCCGCCAGGCGCTCGTCGCCTTCGGCGGCGTGGAGCGCTACCGGGAGGAGCATCGCGACGCGCGCGGAGTCCGCTGGCTCGAGGACCTCGGACGCGACTTCCGCTACGCCGTCCGCTCCCTCGGCCGGAGCCCGGCCTTTACCCTCTCGGCCGCGCTCGTCCTCGCGCTCGGCATCGGCTCCACCACCGCGATCTTCAGCGCGGTGGACGCCGTCCTCGTCGCGCATCTCCCCTATCCCCACGACGAGCAACTCGTCCGCATCTTCGAGCAGAACTCGCCCACGAACCGCTGGAACACGTCCGTCGCGGACTTCCGCGGCATCGACGCGCAGCAACGGGTCTTCTCCGAGTTCGGCGCCGTGCGCGGGAGAGAGGTCGCGTTCTCCGCCGGCGGCGAACCCCGGCACGTGGACATCGCCGCCGCCACCGCGGGCTTCTTCCGCGCGCTCGGGCTGACGGCGGCTCGCGGACGCCTCATCGAGCCGCGCGATGAGCACCCCGGTGCCCCCGGGGTCGCCGTCGTCACGCACGATCTCGCCCTGCGCGAGCTGGGCGGCGCCGACGCCGCGCTCGGACATCCGCTCACGATCGATGGCACGCCGTACACGGTGGTCGGCGTCCTCCCGCCGGGGATCCACGACCTCGCCGGCGTGCGCAGCGACGTCTGGCCGTCGCTCCAGCTCGAGACGCCCACGCGCCGCGGCCCCTTCAGCCTCTGGATCTTCGCGCGCCTCAAGGACGGCGTCACCCTCGACGCCGCGCGCCGCGACCTGGCCGACGTCAGCACGCGCCTGCTCGCCGTCTGGACCTCCGACTTTCACGACGCCTCGACGAAACTGACCCCCTATCGCCTTCGCCAGATCATCCTCCGCGACGCCCCGCGCACCCTCGGCCTCTTCGCCGCCGCCGTCGGGCTCGTGCTGCTCATCGCGGTCGCGAACGTCGCGAGCCTGATGCTCGTGCGCGTCACCGGCCGGTCGCGCGAGCTCACGCTGCGCGCCGTGCTCGGCGCGTCGCGCGGTCGGATCGCGCGCCTCCTCGTGACCGAGAGCCTCGGACTCGCCGCCCTCGGTGCCGCGCTGGGCGTGGTGCTCGCGTGGGTGGTGCTGCGCGCGCTCACCGATCTGGGACCGCATATCCCGCGGCTTTCCGCCGCGACGATCGACCTCCGCGCCTTCGCCTTCGCTGCCGCTATCGGCGTGGCGACGGGCGCGCTCATCGGCGTCTACCCGGTGCTCTCGCTCTTCCGCGGGGCGCTCGCGCCGGCGCTGCGCAGCGGTGAGCGCGAGGTCGGCGCCGGCCGGGGAACGCACGCACTGCGCGGCTTCCTCGTCACCGCCCAGTTCGCGCTCGCGCTCCCCCTCCTCGCCGGTGCCGGCTTGCTGCTCAACAGCTTCCTCCGACTGCAGGGCGTGGACGTCGGATTCGACCCGTCGCACCTGCTCTACGTCAACGTCTCGCTCCCCAGCGCCGCTTACAAGGATGCGGCCACGATCAACACCTTCTGGGTGCGGGCCCTCTCCCGCCTCCGCGAGACACCCGGCATCGCGGACGCGGGCGTCAACACCGACATGCCCTCCGACAACGCGGGGAACACCGACAACTTCGATCTGTTGGACCGGCCCGTCCCCGCCGGCACCTCCGAGCCGGTGTCGATCGAGGTCAACGCCGACGCCAGCTTCTTCACCGCGGCGCGGATCCCGCTGCTAGAAGGGCGCCTCTTCTCCGACGCGGACAGCGGAGCCGCGCCGTCGGTGCTCATCGTGAGCCGCTCGTGGGTGCGCCGCTTCTCCCCCGACCGCCCCGCGCTCGGCCGCCAGCTTTACCAGGGCGGTAGCCGGGGGAGCGGCTCGGCGACGACGATCGTCGGCGTCGTGGGCGACGTGAAGTACGCGGGGCTCGCCGGCGGCGGAGAAGCGATGTACAACGCGGCGACGCAGAGTCGGATGCGCGACGCGAACCTCTTCGTCCGCACCGCGGGTCCCCCCGCCGAAGCGTTGGAGCGGGTGCGCACGGTGCTTCGCAGCATCGACCCGGCGCTCGCCCTCAACGTGGGCGGCACGATGAGCGAACGCGTCTACTCCTCGATCGCGTCCGAGCGCAACTGGGCGACGCTCCTCGGCGGCTTCGCCATCGCGGCGCTCGCCCTCGCCGCCGTCGGCATCTTCGGGATGCTCTCCTACCTCGTCACGGCTCGCAAACGCGAGATCGGCGTCCGCCTCGCCCTGGGCGCCCGCCGGCGGGAGGTCTTGGCGATGATCCTCCGCCGCGGCATGACATTCGCTCTCCCCGGCGCCGCCCTCGGGATCCTCGTCACTCTCCTCACCGGCCGCTGGCTCGCCGCTATCCTGTACGAGGTCGGCGCCGCCGATCTCTCCACCCTCACCGCCGTCACTCTCCTCCTCCTCGCCGTCGCCGTCCTCGCCTGCTACCTCCCCGCCCGCCGCGCCGCCTCCGTCACCCCCATGGAGGCGATCCGCGACGACTGACGACATCGCGCCAGCCCTGAACGGCGCTTTGCCGCGGATTTACGCGGATCTTCACGACGGATCTACGCGGATCGCTCCGAGTGCGCGAAGGAGCCCGTCGCGCCACATCTTGTCTGAAAACTGATTTGTTAACTAAAAGTCGTATCCGCGTAAATCCGCGCTTCCGATCCGCGTGAATCCGCGGCGAAGCGCCCTTGCCCTCACTGGGGAAAAACGACCGCCGTCGGCACGAAGCTCCGTCGTTTGACGTCTCCCCCGAGCTGCCCATAGAAATTCGATCCCCAACAGAACACCTCGTGCTCCGTCGTGAGCGCGCACGCATGGTCGTAGCCGGCGGTGACGAGGACGAATTTCAGCGAGCTCTCCACCGCCCCGGGACGGGGCGCGTC
>JAYUMO010000408.1:0-3988 GCA_043762555.1 Gemmatimonadaceae bacterium
TCAAGCGCCGCACCCGCGAGATGGCGGTGTCGCTCCTCGCGGCGGGGCTCGACCCCGAGAAATGTACGCTCTTCGTGCAGTCGATGGTGCCCGAACATACGGAGCTCGCGTGGATCCTCAACACGGTGACGCCGCTCGGCGAGCTGGAACGGCAGACGCAATTCAAGGAGAAAGCGGGGCGCCAGGAGAGTGTGCCGGCGGGATTGCTCAACTATCCGGTGTTGCAGGCCGCGGACATCCTGCTCTATCGTGCGGATCAGGTGCCGGTGGGCGAGGACCAGATCCAGCACCTCGAGCTCTCGCGCGAGATCGCGCGGCGGTGGAACGCGAAATTCGGCGTCGAGTTCTTCCCGGAGCCCACGCCGCTGCTCACGGCCACGCGCCGCGTCATGGGGCTCGACGGACAGGCCAAGATGTCGAAGTCGCTCGGCAACGCGGTCGGAATGCTCGAAGAGAAAGAGTCGATCTGGGCGAAGCTGCGGCCCGCGGTCACCGACCCCGCGCGCATCCGCCGCACCGACCCCGGGACCCCCGAGGTCTGCAACATATATCATCTGCACAAGGCCTTCAGCGACGCGCCCGCGATCGCGAACGTGGTGAAGCAGTGCACGACGGCGGGCTGGGGGTGCCTCGACTGCAAAGAGGTGCTCGCGAGCTTCATGGAACGGGAGCTCGATCCGATCCGGGCGCGGGCCCGGGCGCTCGAGGCGAACCCTGCCCGCGTGACGGAGATCCTGGCGGCCGGCGCCGAGCGGGCGCGCGCGATCGCGCGCGAAACGATCGCGCGCGTGAAGGAGATCATGGGGCTCATCTGAGATGACCAACCTCCTCGCAGTGAGTACGCCCGACATCGTGGCGGCGCTCCGCCTCGATCTCCTCCTGAAGCTCGGGCTCTCGGTACTGCTCGGCGGCGCCGTGGGGCTCGAGCGTGAGCTGTCGGGCAAGCCCGCCGGGCTGCGCACGAACATCCTCATCTGTCTCGGCGCGACGATGCTGATGGATCTCTCGATCGGCATCGGCATCGGCGCGGACGGCATCCGCGTGGGCGATCCCGCGCGCATCGCGGCGCAGGTGGTCACCGGCATCGGCTTCCTCGGCGCGGGCACGATCATGCAAGCCCGCGGTGCCGTGGTGGGGCTGACCACCGCGGCCACGATCTGGGTGGTGGCGGCGATCGGCCTGCTCGTCGGCGCGAACGATTTCGTGGAGGCGACGGGGGGGACGCTGTTGGTGGTGCTGGTGCTTGCCGGGCTCGGCCAAGTGGAGCGGCGGATCCTCTCGGTGCACCGCGCCGTGAACGCGACCATCCGCCTGCGACGCGGCGCGGATTTCGCGGGGATCGACAAGGAGATCCGCGGCGCCGGCCTGCGCGTGAATGAGAGCACGAAGTTCGAGCACGAGGACGACGTCACGTACGAGCTGCGCCTGAAGGGACCCGCGAAGCAGTTCGACGTCGTCACGGCCCGACTCCTCGAGCGCCCCGAGGTGCTCAGCGTCCAGTTCGAGTAGGATGGCGCGCCTCTTCGTCGCGGATGTGCGGGCGCACCAACAACGATGGGCGATCACCCCGGCGGGGGAGGCGCAGCTGCGCGCGTGCACCCCCGCGGGGTGGGCGGTGCGCGTCGTCGATGCGCCCACCCTCTCCGACGGCGATGGCGGGATCGCGCCGAGCGCGGAGTCACTGGCGGCGATCGCGGACGCGGAGGCGTATTTCGGCTTCGGCATCTCGCGCCCCCTCTTCCTCGCGGCGAAGCGATTGCGCTGGGTGCACAGCGCGGCGGCCGGCGTGGGCGGACTGCTCTTTCCCGAGCTCATCGCGAGCGACGTCATCGTCACCAACTCGGCGGGCATCCATGCCATCCCGATTGCCGAGCAGGCGCTGGCCGGGATCCTCGCGCTGCTCCGCGGGGTGGACCTCGCGCGCGAGCTGCAGCGCGCCCACTCGTGGTCGCGGGAGGCCTTCCTCGGGCCATCGAGTCCGATGCGCGAGCTGGACGGGCTGCGCGCGCTCATCCTCGGAGCCGGCGGGTTGGGCGTGGCGCTCGGCGCGCGACTCTCGGCGCTCGGCGTGCGCTGTGTGGGAAGCCGGCGACGGGTGGAGCGCGGCACGCCGCCCGGCTTGGAGCGCGTGGTGGGGCCCGGCGAATGGCGAGCGCTGCTGCCACAGACGGATCTCCTCGCGATCTGCGCGCCGAACACCGCCCAGACGCGGAGCATGGTCGGCGCGGCGGAGTTGGACCGGCTGCCGCGCGGGGCGATCGTCGTCAACGTGGCCCGCGGCGCCCTGCTCGATGAGGGCGCGCTCGCGGCGCGCGTGAAGAGCGGCGCGTTGCGGGGCGCGGTGCTGGATGTCTTCGCTCAAGAGCCCTTGCCGGCCGAGAGTCCGCTCTGGGATCTGCCGAGCATTATCATGACGCCGCACGTGTCGGGCGTCACCGACCGCTTCTGGGAGCGCGAGATGGCCCTGGTCGAAGAGAATTGGCTCGCGTACGATCGTGGGCTGCCATTGCGAAACGTGGTCGACCGGCAGGCGGGGTACTGAGTGGCGCCGCGCGCGCTCGGCGGCGTGCTCGTGCCGATGACGACGCCGTTCGCCAAGGACGGGGAGATGGAGGGCGCCTCGTTCATGGCGAACGCCCGGGCGTACATCGAAAGCGGACTGTCGGGCCTCGTGACCGCGGGCTCCACCGGCGAGGCGCCGCTGCTCGATGACGATGAGCGCCGGGAGCTGGTGGAGCTCGTTCGACCGCTCGTCCCCGCCGACCGTTGGCTGATCGCCGGCGTGGGCGCCGAGTCCACCCGCGCGACGATCGTGCGCGCGCGTGAGGCCGCGGCGCACGGGGCGGACGCCGTGCTCGTGGTGGCGCCCCACTATTACGGCAGCGCGATGACGGATCCGGTGCTCGCCGCGCACTTCCGGCGCGTGGCGGATGAGAGCCCGGTGCCCTTGATCCTCTATAACATCCCGAAGTACGCGCACTTCGCCCTCTCCGCCGAGCTCGTCGCCGCGCTCTCGCTGCACCAAAACGTGATCGGCGTCAAGGACAGCTCGGGGGACATCGAGTCGCTGCGCCGCTATCTCGCGTCGCAGAGCGAGACCTTCACCGTGCTCACGGGGAGCGGCGCGACCTTCCTCCCCGCGCTCGAGCTCGGCGCGCGCGGCGGGATCCTCGGCGTCGCCTGCTTCGCCGAGCCCCTGGTGCGCGTCGTGTACGAGAGCTTCCGCCACGGCGACCGCGCCGCCGCCCTCCGCGCCCAGGAGGCCCTCTCGCTCTTGGCGAAGGAGATCGTGAACGCCCTCGGCCCCGCCGGCGTGAAGGCCGCGATGCACGCCGTGGGCCTGCGCGCCGGCACCCTTCGCGCGCCCCTCGTGAGCCTCTCCCCCGACGAATCCACTCACGTGCGCGAGCTGTTGCAGGGGCTATTGGCGGTCCAGTAACCCACGCTCCTGGCGAGGCCGAGGCCGAGACCGGCAGTTCTGGCCGGCGACGGGAAAGCTAGAATCGCCCTTCGCGCACCTGCCCGTCTTTCAGCCCCTTCCGCAGCTCGACCACCTTGCCGACCTCGATCGAGTCGTTGTCCGGCAACGGAGCGTCGTTCTTCTTCTTCCCCATCTGCACCACGCTCAACAGCTTGTTCAGGACGCCCGCGCCGGGAAGCGCGGAGCTCCCTTCCGCGTAGTAGTCGAACCAGTGAACGCGGTGACGCTGGTACTCCGCCGCGGTGAAGGGAACCGTGGGCGGCGCTTCGCCCACGATCGCGCGCCAGGTCATCGAGTTGGCCAAGTGGACGAAGCAGCGCGCGGCGTGATCCGTATCCCAGTCGGAGAAGTCGAACGGATCGTCGTAGATCTCCTGGCGCATGCGGCCGCCGGGGGCCAAGCCCATGCCCCTCAGCGCCGCGCCCGCTAACCCCCTACTTGGAGCGGAATAGAAAGGGACACCCGCAAACTCGACCACCTTCCGAGACTCGAACGTCTGCCGATAGA
>JAYUMO010000409.1:0-2785 GCA_043762555.1 Gemmatimonadaceae bacterium
CGCAGTCCGCGTCCGGCGGCTCCCTGCCCCGCGACGCAAGCGCGCACCCCGCGCGCGATCCGCCCCCAGCGCACCCCGCGCCGTGACGCTCCCGCCGCCAGACCCCGCTCCCGCACCGCTTCCCACCGTGGACATCGCCGAGCTGCGCCGCAAGTCGGTGCACGAGCTTCAGGCGATGGCCGAGGGGCTCAATATCGCGAACGTCGCCGGGCTGCGGAAGCAAGATCTCATTCTGCGCATCGAGCACGCGATGCTCGGCGCGCGCGCGATGCTGCACGCGGAGGGGGTGCTCGAGATCCTCGACGAAGGCTACGGATTCCTGCGCAGCCCCGACTGGAGTTATCTCGCGGGACCGGATGACATCTACGTGTCGCCGTCGCAGATCAAGCGGTTCGATCTCCGCACCGGCGATTCGGTGTCCGGCCAGGTGCGGCCGCCGAAGCCGGGCGAGCGCTATCTCGCGCTGCTCAAGGTGGAGTCGATCAATGGCGACGAGCCGGAGACGGCGAAGGGGCGGCCCCTCTTCGACACGATGCGCCCGCGTTATCCCGACCGGCGGCTGCGCCTGGAGTCGCCGAGCGGTGACCTCTCGATGCGAGTGGTGGACCTCATCGCGCCGATCGGGAAGGGGCAGCGCGGGCTGATCGTCGCGCCGCCGCGCGCGGGGAAGACGATCCTGCTGCAGAAGATGGCGAACGCGATCGTGGAGAATCATCCGGAGGTGTCGCTGATCGTGCTCCTGATCGATGAGCGCCCCGAGGAAGTGACCGACTTCCGCGCGCAGGTGCCGGAGGCGGAGGTGGTAAGCTCCACGTTCGACGAGCCGGCGAGCCGGCACGTTCAGGTGGCGGAGATGGTGATCGAGAAGGCGAAGCGCCTGGTGGAGATGGGGAAGGACGTGGTGATTCTGCTCGACTCGATCACGCGGCTCGCTCGCGCACACAACACCGTGCAGCCGCACGGCGGGAAGATCCTCTCCGGCGGCGTGGATTCACAGGCGATGCAGAAGCCGAAGGCCTTCTTCGGGAGCGCGCGCAGCATCGACGGCGGCGGTTCGCTGACGATCGTCGCGACGGCGCTCATCGAGACCGGCTCGCGGATGGACGAGGTCATCTTCGAGGAATTCAAGGGGACGGGGAACATGGAGCTCATCCTCGACCGGAAGATCGCGGAGCGGCGCGTCTACCCGGCGATCGACATCCTTCGCTCGGGCACGCGCAAGGAAGAGCTGCTGCTCGACCAATCGGAGCTCAACCGCGTATTCCTGCTCCGAAATTTCCTGGGGGACATGCCGGAGGCGGAGGCGATCGAGTTCCTGCTCCAGCGGATGCAGCGGGCGAAGACGAACAAGGAGTTCTTCGCGACGATGGCGCAGGCGTAGCCGGCGATGCCCGAGCGCGGCCGCGTGATGGCGATCGACTACGGCGAGAAGCGGATCGGGCTGGCGCTGAGCGATCCGACGCGCACGATCGCGGCGCCGCTGGGGCATCTCGTGCGGCGCGCCGGGAAGCGGCCGCCGCTGGCGGAGCTGGCGCGCCGCGCGGCCGTGCACGAGGTGCGGGCGCTCGTGTTGGGGCTCCCGCTCGACCAGGACGGCGAGGACACGCCGCGCGCCGCGGAAGTGCGCACGATCGCGGCGGAGCTCGAGCGGCGCACCGGGCTCCCGGTGTCGCTCGTGGATGAGCGCTACACGACGGCGGCGGCGCTGCGCACGGTGCGCGAGATGGGCGGCTCCACCCGTGGGCGGAAGGGCGACGTGGATGCCTTGGCCGCGACGATCCTGCTGCAACATGCGTTGCGACTGGCAGAGTAGCGGTCTCGGCGCTCGGCGCTCGGCACTCGGCACGGCCCTGGGTGTCGCGCTCTGCGGCGCGTGGGCGTGCGGCGGAAGCGCGCCAGCGGGGACGATCGCGCATCTCACTATCCCGGCGGGGGCGAGCCTGCGGACGGCGTCGGACTCGCTGGCGGCGCACGGCGTGGTCGGGTCGGCCACGCTGTTCAGCTGGTTCGCGCGGGCGAGCGGCGGCGCGCGCGACATCAAGGCGGGCAACTACGCCATTGCCTACGACATCGGGTGGGCGGCGCTCGTGCGCGCGCTCCGTGAGGGGGAGGGGATCGAGAACAAGCTGACGATCCCGGAAGGGTGGAGCGTGACGGCGATCGTCCCCGCTCTGGCGCAGGCGCTCGGTGCGCCGGAGGACTCGGTGGCCGCGGCGGTGCGCGACAGCACGCTGCGCGCGGAGCTCGCGGCGCCCGCGGTGACGCTCGAGGGCTACCTCTTCCCGGACACGTACATCTTCGGCTACGGCACGGCGCCGCGCACCGCGGTGCGCGAGATGACGCGGCGCTTCGAGGAGATGTGGGATCCGGCGTGGGACGACCGGCTGCAGGAGCTCGCGATGAACCGGAACGACGTCGTGACGCTCGCGTCGATCATCGAAAAGGAAGCGGTGCTGGCGGAAGAGCGCCCGGTGATCTCCGCGGTGTACCACAACCGGCTCAAGCGCGGGATGCCGCTGCAGGCGGACCCCACCGTGCAGTACGCACTCGGGCTGCACCGGGACCGCGTGTACTATCGCGACCTGCGGGTGAACTCACCGTACAACACGTACAAGCACGTGGGCTTGCCGCCCGGGCCGATCGCGTCGCCGGGACGGGCGAGCATCGAGGCGGCGCTCTACCCGGCGCGGGTGCCGTATCAGTATTTCGTGGCGATGCCGGACGGGCATCACGAGTTCCGGAGTAGCTTCAGCGATCACACGGCGGCGGTGCGCGCGGCGAAGCG
>JAYUMO010000410.1:0-1805 GCA_043762555.1 Gemmatimonadaceae bacterium
AGCCAGCCGGCGGCGGTGAGCCGAGCGGCTCCACCACGCCGGGGCCGCGAGGGAGCGCCCTGAACGGCCGGTGCGCCGGAAAATCGATCACGCAGCCGATGTGGATCTCGGTGTACGTGGTCCGACTGAAATGTGGGCCGAGGGCCCCGCACCGGGACGTACTGTGCTGGAAGATGATCTGGGAGCACGGCGGATCGAGACTCACGAGATAGTACATCCCCTCGTCGCCTTCCGTGGATTCGGTCTCATTGAGCTCCGTGACCAGGCTCATCTTCCACTCATAGTCCTCGATGGGCGTCGATGTACGCGAACCACTCGCGATCGACCGCGAGCTTTGGAGACCCGGGATCCCGGGAATCGGCTCGAGCAGCGAGCCAAGCCCGCAGCCGCACCACGATACGCAGTGGGATTCCTATGATCGGTGCGATCGGCATGTGACAGTCTCCGCGAGAGTGCGTATGAAGGCGCAATCGCCATGCGTAGCGGTGGGTCACTCCAAAGTATAGTGCGCAACGGCGCTCCGGCTCGCTGAAACTGCCGAGCCCGGGCCGCCGTAGCGGAAGGTATCCCGCGCCCACCGGCCGCTCATGGAATCGATCCTCCGCGACATCCGATACGGCATTCGCACGCTCGCCAAGAGCCCCGCGCTCACCTTCGTCGCCACGCTGGCGCTCACGCTCGGCATCGGGCTCACCACCACGATGTTCAGCATCGTCTATGGCGTGATGCTCAAGGGGCTCCCGTACCCCGATGGGGATCGCATCGTGGAAGTGAGCCGCACGAACGTGGCGCGCGACGAGCGGCACCTGGACATGTCGATGGCCGAGTACGCGGACTATCGCGAACGGGCGCAGAGCTTCTCGCGCGTGGCGGCCACCGCCTGTTGCTCGATGAACGTGAGCGGCACCGGGCTGCCCGAGCGCTACGAGGGCGCATGGGTCACGGCATCGTTCTTCGACATCACGCGCGTGAAGCCCCTGTTGGGCCGCGTGATCCTCCCCGGCGAGGACACGCCGCAAGGGGAGCGCTCGGTGGTGCTCGCCTACGGGATGTGGCAGCGGCGCTTCGGCGGCAACCCGGCGGTGCTCGGCACCGTGATCCGCGTGAACGGCGAGCCCTTCACGGTGGTGGGGGTGATGCCGGAGGGCTTCTCGTTCCCCGGCGCCGCCCATCTCTGGCTGCCGCTGCAGGACGATCCACTTAAGGGGAAGCGCGAGGAGCAGCGCGGCGTGACGATGATCGGCGTGCTCAAGCCGGGGGTGACGCGGAAGCACGCGACAGCGGAGGTGGCGGTGATCGCGAGGGATCTCGCGCAGCGCTTCAAGAGCTCCAATGAGGGGATCACCGCCGCAGTTATGCCGTTCATCGACGCCGAGATCGGCCCCGCGCGCGCGCTGCTCTGGGCGATGCTCGGCTCGGTGTTCTTCGTGCTGCTCATCGCCTGCGCAAATGTCACGAACCTGCTGCTCGACCGCGCGGCGCACCGCACCAAGGAGGTCGGCATCCGATCAGCGCTCGGCGCGTCGCGCACCGCGGTGGTGCGACAATTTCTCACCGAGGCGCTCGTGCTCTCGATCGCCGGCGCGCTGCTCGGCACGGCGCTGGCGTACGAAGGGGTGGCGGTGTTCAACCGGATCCTGACCTCGCAGCAGGACCTGCCGAGCTGGATCGACATCCGCGTCAACGCGCCGGTGCTGATCTTCGTCGTGGGGCTCGCGGCCGTTGCGACGCTCTTCTCGGGCGCGATCCCCGCGTTGCAGAGCTCGCGCACCGACATCAACGAGGTGCTCAAGGATGAGAGCCGC